>NZ_JBJGXA010000026.1:0-24804 GCF_045107195.1 Erwinia sp. AnSW2-5 | reverse complement strand
GTTACCCTGATCCACCCAATCGCAATGGACGATGGTCTGCGTTTCGCAATTCGCGAAGGCGGCCGTACCGTTGGTGCAGGTGTTGTTGCTAAAGTTATCGCTTAATTGTCGAAACTTGTCTGGCAGAGTTTGCTCTGCCAGAGCAATAAAAGAGAGCGCTTAGGCGCTCTTTTTTTTTGCCTGTCACTGGCAAAACACACATAGTGTTTGCTTTGCCTCCAAATGTACGTATAATACGCGGGCCTGCCAATATGGTAAGGCGCGATTCGATATGAATCGCAGACAAGTACGAAAGTACATGTCAACAATACTCGCGATATGCGAGTTATGTGCTCAACGATTACACTCCTCCATCAATCGTAATGGATGTGAGTAGTAATTCTTTTCGTTTATAAATAATTGGAGCTCTGGTCTCATGCAGAACCAAAGAATCCGTATCCGTCTTAAAGCGTTTGATCATCGTCTGATCGATCAATCAACTGCGGAAATCGTAGAGACTGCCAAGCGCACTGGTGCGCAGGTACGTGGTCCTATCCCGCTGCCGACCCGCAAAGAGCGCTTTACCGTTCTGATCTCCCCGCACGTCAACAAAGACGCGCGTGATCAGTATGAGATTCGCACTCACAAGCGTCTGGTTGACATCGTTGAGCCAACCGAGAAAACGGTTGATGCTCTGATGCGTCTGGATCTGGCTGCAGGTGTTGACGTGCAGATCAGCCTGGGTTAATCAGGTCATTGAGCGATTGAGAGGTTGAAACAATGATTGGTTTAGTCGGTAAAAAAGTGGGTATGACCCGTATCTTCACAGAAGATGGCGTTTCTATCCCTGTAACCGTGATCGAAATTGAAGCGAACCGCGTTACTCAGGTCAAAGGCCTGGAAAACGACGGTTACACTGCTATCCAGGTAACTACCGGTGCTAAAAAAGCAAACCGTGTAACTAAGCCTGAAGCAGGTCATTTTGCTAAAGCTGGCGTTGAAGCTGGCCGTGGTCTGTGGGAATTCCGCACTGTTGAAGGCGCAGAGTTCACTGTAGGTCAGAGCATTAATGTTGACATTTTCGCTGACGTGAAAAAAGTTGACGTGACTGGAACATCTAAAGGTAAAGGTTTTGCCGGTACTGTAAAGCGCTGGAACTTCCGTACTCAGGATGCTACGCACGGTAACTCCTTGTCACACCGCGTACCGGGTTCTATCGGTCAGAACCAGACTCCGGGCAAAGTGTTCAAAGGCAAGAAAATGGCAGGCCAGATGGGCAACGAGCGTGTAACTGTTCAGAGTCTGGACGTTGTACGTGTTGACGCTGAGCGCAACCTGCTGCTGGTTAAAGGTGCAGTACCCGGTGCTACCGGTTGCGACCTTATCGTTAAACCAGCTGTGAAGGCGTAAGGGGATAGCAATGGAATTAGTATTGAAAGACGCGCAAAGCGCGCTGACTGTTTCCGAAACTACCTTCGGTCGTGATTTCAACGAAGCGCTGGTACACCAGGTTGTTGTTGCTTATGCAGCAGGTGCTCGTCAGGGTACTCGTGCTCAGAAGACTCGTGCTGAAGTAACTGGTTCTGGCAAAAAGCCATGGCGCCAGAAAGGTACCGGCCGCGCCCGTGCAGGTTCTGTAAAGAGCCCAATCTGGCGTTCAGGTGGTGTTACCTTCGCTGCGAAGCCACAGGACCACAGTCAAAAAGTTAACAAAAAGATGTACCGCGGAGCGCTGAAAAGCATTCTGTCTGAACTGGTACGTCAAGATCGTCTGATCGTTGTCGAGCAGTTCTCTCTGGAAGCACCTAAAACTAAGTTGCTGGTAGAGAAACTGAAAGACATGGCTCTGGAAGACGTGCTGATCATCACTGGCGAACTGGAAGAGAACCTGTTCCTGGCCGCGCGTAACCTGTACAAGGTTGACGTACGTGATGCAGCGGGTATCGACCCAGTTAGCCTGATCGCCTTCGACAAAGTCGTTATGACTGCTGCCGCAGTTAAGCAAGTTGAGGAGATGCTGGCATGATCCGTGAAGAACGTCTGCTGAAAGTACTGCGCGCGCCGCACGTATCTGAAAAAGCATCTGCTGCGATGGAAAAAACTAACACCATCGTTCTCAAAGTTGCGAAAGACGCGACCAAAGCAGAAATCAAAGCCGCTGTACAGAAACTTTTCGAAGTAGAAGTTGAAGTCGTGAACACTTTGCTGGTTAAAGGCAAAACTAAGCGTTCTGGACAGCGTATTGGTCGTCGTAGCGACTGGAAAAAAGCTTACGTCACCCTGAAAGAAGGCCAGAATCTGGACTTCGCAGGCGGCGCTGAGTAAGTCGGAGGAGAAGAACAATGGCAATTGTTAAATGTAAACCGACATCTCCGGGTCGTCGCCATGTAGTTAAAGTGGTAAACGCGGAGCTGCACAAGGGCAAACCATTCGCCCCGCTGGTAGAAAAAAACAGCAAATCCGGTGGCCGTAACAACAATGGTCGCATCACTACCCGTCATATCGGTGGTGGTCACAAGCAGGCTTACCGTATTGTTGACTTCAAACGCAACAAAGATGGTATCCCAGCGACCGTTGAACGTCTTGAGTACGATCCGAACCGCTCTGCGAATATCGCACTGGTTCTGTACAAAGACGGCGAACGCCGTTATATCCTGGCCCCTAAAGGCCTGAAAGCTGGCGACCAGATTCAGTCTGGCGTTGATGCTGCGATTAAAGCAGGTAACACTCTGCCGATGCGTAACATCCCAGTGGGTTCTACCGTGCATAACGTAGAAATGAAACCAGGCAAAGGCGGTCAGATTGCTCGCTCAGCTGGTACTTACGTGCAGATCGTTGCCCGTGATGGTTCTTACGTTACCCTGCGTCTGCGTTCTGGTGAAATGCGTAAAGTCGAAATTGACTGCCGCGCGACCCTTGGCGAAGTCGGCAACGCTGAGCACATGCTTCGCGTTCTGGGTAAAGCCGGTGCAGCTCGTTGGCGTGGTATTCGCCCTACCGTTCGCGGTACTGCGATGAACCCAGTCGATCACCCGCACGGTGGTGGTGAGGGTAAAAACTTTGGTAAGCACCCGGTAACTCCGTGGGGCGTTCAGACCAAAGGTAAGAAAACCCGCAGCAACAAGCGTACCGATAAGTTCATCGTACGTCGCCGTAGCAAATAATTTTAGAGGATAAGCCATGCCACGTTCTCTCAAGAAAGGTCCTTTTATTGACCTGCACTTGCTGAAGAAGGTAGAGAAAGCTTTGGAAAGCGGAGACAAGAAGCCACTGCGCACTTGGTCCCGTCGTTCAACGATCTTCCCTAACATGATCGGTTTGACCATCGCTGTCCATAATGGTCGTCAGCACGTTCCTGTCTTTGTTTCCGACGAAATGGTCGGTCACAAACTGGGTGAATTTGCACCGACCCGTACTTATCGCGGCCACGCGGCTGATAAAAAAGCCAAGAAACGCTAAGGCAGGAGGAAGAGATGGAAACTATCGCTAAACATCGCCACGCTCGTTCTTCTGCACAGAAGGTTCGCCTGGTAGCGGATCTTGTACGCGGTAAGAAAGTGTCGCAGGCTCTGGACATTCTGACCTACACCAATAAGAAAGCGGCTGTACTGGTCAAGAAAGTTCTGGAATCTGCCATTGCTAACGCCGAACACAACGATGGCGCTGACATTGATGATCTGAAAGTCACGAAGATCTTCGTAGACGAAGGCCCAAGCATGAAGCGCATTATGCCTCGTGCAAAAGGTCGTGCAGATCGCATCCTGAAGCGCACCAGCCACATTACTGTGGTTGTGTCCGATCGCTGAGACTCTGGAGACTAGCAATGGGTCAGAAAGTACATCCTAATGGTATTCGCCTGGGTATTGTTAAACCCTGGAACTCTACCTGGTTCGCAAATACCAAAGAATTCGCTGACAACCTGGACAGCGACTTTAAAGTGCGTCAGTTCCTGACTAAAGAACTGGCTAAAGCATCCGTTTCTCGTATCGTTATCGAGCGTCCGGCTAAGAGCATCCGTGTGACTATTCACACTGCTCGCCCTGGCATCGTTATCGGTAAGAAAGGCGAAGATGTAGAAAAACTGCGCAAGGTCGTAGCGGATATCGCTGGCGTTCCTGCACAGATTAATATCGCCGAAGTCCGTAAACCGGAACTGGACGCTAAATTGGTTGCTGACAGCATCACTTCACAGCTGGAGCGTCGTGTGATGTTCCGTCGTGCTATGAAGCGTGCTGTACAGAACGCAATGCGTCTGGGCGCTAAAGGGATCAAAGTTGAAGTTAGTGGCCGTCTTGGCGGTGCAGAAATCGCGCGTACCGAATGGTACCGTGAAGGCCGCGTGCCACTGCACACTCTGCGTGCAGACATTGACTACAACACCTCTGAAGCCCACACCACTTATGGTGTAATCGGCGTTAAGGTATGGATCTTCAAAGGTGAGATCCTGGGTGGTATGGCTGCTGTTGAACAACCGGAACCGGCTGCTCAACCTAAAAAGCAGCAGCGTAAAGGCCGTAAGTAAGGAGAGTCGCTGATGTTACAACCAAAGCGTACAAAATTCCGTAAAGTGCACAAAGGCCGCAACCGTGGTCTGGCGCAGGGTACGGATGTTAGCTTCGGTACTTTCGGTCTGAAAGCTGTTGGCCGTGGTCGTCTGACTGCACGTCAGATCGAAGCAGCACGTCGTGCAATGACCCGTGCAGTTAAGCGTCAAGGTAAAATTTGGATCCGAGTATTCCCGGACAAACCAATTACCGAGAAGCCGCTGGAAGTGCGTATGGGTAAAGGTAAAGGTAACGTAGAGTATTGGGTTGCCTTGATCCAGCCTGGCAAAGTCCTGTATGAAATGGACGGCGTTCCAGAAGAGCTGGCCCGTGAAGCCTTCAAGCTGGCAGCAGCAAAACTGCCTATCAAAACCACCTTTGTAACTAAGACGGTGATGTAATGAAAGCTACAGAGCTGCGTGAAAAAAGCGTTGAAGAGCTCAAAACTGAGCTTCTTAACCTGCTGCGTGAACAGTTCAATCTGCGCATGCAGGCAGCATCCGGCCAACTTCAACAGACTCACGTCTTGAAGAATGTGCGCCGTGATGTTGCTCGTGTTAAGACTTTACTGACTGAGAAGGCGGGTGCGTAATGACCGATAAAATCCGTACTCTGCAAGGTCGTGTGACTAGTGACAAAATGGAGAAATCTATTGTTGTTGCTATCGAACGCGTAGTGAAGCACCCGATCTACGGGAAATTCATCAAGCGTACGACCAAACTGCACGTACACGACGAGAACAATGAATGTGGTATCGGCGACGTGGTTGAAGTCCGCGAATGCCGTCCACTGTCCAAGACTAAGTCCTGGACGCTGGTTCGCGTTGTAGAGAAAGCGATTCTGTAATAGAATCTGCCTCTCTAAAAATAAGATAAGCGGCTCGCGAGAGCCGTTTATTTTTTCTACCCATATGCAGGAAGCAGTGTTATAATGCTGCGCCCTCAATATGGGGCTTTTATACGACCTGAATCAGGTCCCGAAGTAGTAGTTGACATTAGCGGAGCACTAAAATGATCCAAGAACAGACTATGCTGACCGTCGCCGACAACTCCGGTGCACGTCGCGTAATGTGTATCAAGGTTCTGGGTGGCTCGCACCGTCGCTACGCAGGCGTAGGCGACATCATCAAAATTACCATCAAGGAAGCAATTCCTCGCGGTAAGGTTAAGAAGGGTGATGTGCTGAAAGCGGTAGTGGTGCGCACCAGGAAGGGTGTTCGTCGCCCGGACGGTTCTGTCATTCGCTTCGATGGTAATGCATGCGTTATTTTAAATAATAACAGTGAGCAGCCTATCGGAACGCGTATTTTTGGGCCGGTAACTCGTGAACTTCGTACTGAAAAGTTCATGAAAATTATCTCTCTGGCACCAGAAGTACTCTAAGGAGCGAAAAATGGCAGCTAAAATCCGTCGCGATGACGAAGTTATCGTGCTGACCGGCAAAGATAAAGGTAAGCGCGGTAAAGTAAAAAATGTTCTGTCTTCAGGCAAACTGATTGTTGAAGGTATCAACCTGGTTAAGAAGCACTCAAAGCCGGTTCCGGCTCTGAACCAACCAGGTGGCATCGTTGAAAAAGAAGCTGCTATTCAGGTTTCTAACGTTGCGCTCTTCAACTCGGCAACCGGCAAGGCTGACCGTGTAGGCTTTAGATTCGAAGACGGCAAAAAAGTCCGTTTCTTCAAATCGAACAGCGAAACTATCAAGTAATTTGGAGTAGTACGATGGCGAAACTGCATGATTACTACAAAGACGAAGTAGTTAAACAACTCATGACTGAGTTTAGCTACAATTCTGTCATGCAAGTCCCTCGGGTCGAGAAGATCACCCTGAATATGGGTGTAGGTGAAGCGATCGCTGATAAGAAACTGCTGGATAACGCAGCAGCTGACTTAGCAGCAATCTCCGGCCAAAAGCCGTTTATCACCAAAGCACGCAAATCAGTTGCAGGCTTCAAAATCCGTCAGGGCTATCCGATCGGCTGTAAAGTAACTCTGCGTGGCGAACGCATGTGGGAGTTCTTTGAGCGTCTGATTTCTATTGCTGTTCCACGTATCCGTGACTTCCGTGGCTTGTCCGCTAAGTCATTCGATGGCCGTGGAAACTACAGCATGGGCGTTCGTGAGCAGATCATCTTCCCAGAGATCGACTATGACAAAGTCGACCGCGTTCGTGGTTTGGATATCACCATTACCACTACTGCGAAATCTGATGATGAAGGCCGCGCACTTTTGGCTGCTTTTAACTTCCCGTTCCGCAAGTAAGGCAGGGTTACTGATGGCTAAGCAATCGATGAAAGCACGTGAAGTCGTTCGCGTGAAACTGGCTGACAAGTACCGCGCTAAACGCGAGGAACTGAAAGCTATCATTTCAAATGTGAACTCATCCGACGAAGATCGTTGGAATGCTGTTCTCAAGCTGCAAACTCTGCCGCGTGATTCCAGCCCGTCTCGTCAGCGTAACCGCTGCCGTCAAACTGGCCGTCCACATGGTTATGTGGGCAAATTCGGTCTGAGCCGTATCAAGTTGCGTGAAGCCGCCATGCGCGGTGAAGTACCTGGCTTGAGAAAGGCTAGCTGGTAATTACCAATTGAATCACGGGAGTAAAGACAGATGAGCATGCAAGATCCGATCGCGGATATGCTGACCCGTATCCGTAACGGTCAAGCCGCGAACAAAGTTGCGGTCACCATGCCTTCCTCCAAGCTGAAATTGGCTATTGCCAACGTGCTGAAGGAAGAAGGCTATATTGAAGAATTTAAAATCGAAGGCGACATCAAGCCTGAACTGGAACTGACTCTTAAGTATTTCCAGGGCAAGGCAGTGGTAGAGAGCATTCAGCGTGTAAGCCGTCCAGGTCTGCGTATCTACAAACGCAAAGACGAACTGCCAAAAGTTATGGCTGGACTGGGTATCGCTGTTATCTCTACCTCTAAAGGTGTTATGACCGATCGTGCAGCTCGCCAGGCAGGTCTTGGCGGCGAAATTATCTGCTACGTAGCTTAATCGGAGGAATAAATGTCTCGTGTTGCTAAAGCACCAGTCGCGATTCCTGCCGGCGTAGAGGTAAAACTCGACGGTCAGGTAATTTCGATTAAAGGTAAAAACGGCGAGCTGACTCGTACGCTCAACAAAGCTGTAGAAGTAAAGCATGCTGACAACACCCTGACTTTCGCTCCGCGCGAAGGTTTTGTGGATGGTTGGGCGCAGGCTGGTACTTCACGTGCTCTGCTGAACGGTATGGTTATCGGTGTTACCGAAGGCTTCACTAAGAAGCTGCAGCTGGTTGGTGTAGGTTATCGTGCAGCCGTTAAAGGCAACTCTGTGAGCTTAGCCCTGGGCTTCTCTCACCCTGTTGACCATGAGCTGCCTGCGGGAATCACTGCTGAATGTCCAACTCAGACTGAGATCGTGCTGAAAGGCGCTGATAAACAGCTGATTGGTCAGGTTGCAGCGGATCTGCGCGCCTACCGTCGTCCTGAGCCTTATAAAGGCAAGGGTGTTCGTTACGCCGACGAAGTCGTGCGTACCAAAGAGGCTAAGAAGAAGTAAGGTAACACTATGGATAAGAAATCTGCTCGTATCCGTCGTGCGACCCGCGCACGTCGCAAGCTCAAAGAGCTGGGTGCTACTCGCCTGGTGGTACATCGTACCCCGCGTCATATTTACGCACAGGTAATCGCACCCAACGGTTCTGAAGTCCTGGTCGCTGCTTCTACAGTAGAAAAAGCTATCAGTGAGCAACTGAAGTACACTGGAAACAAAGACGCTGCTGCTGCTGTTGGTAAAGCAGTTGCTGAACGCGCAATCGAAAAAGGCATCACTGGTGTTTCTTTCGACCGTTCTGGTTTCCAATATCATGGTCGTGTCCAGGCACTGGCAGATGCTGCCCGTGAAGCTGGCCTACAGTTCTAAGGTAGAGGTGTAAGATGGCACACATCGAAAAACAAGCTGGCGAACTGCAGGAAAAGCTGATCGCGGTAAATCGCGTATCTAAAACCGTTAAAGGTGGCCGTATTTTCTCCTTCACAGCTCTGACTGTTGTTGGTGATGGTAATGGTCGCATTGGTTTTGGTTACGGTAAAGCGCGTGAAGTTCCAGCAGCGATCCAGAAAGCGATGGAAAAAGCTCGTCGCAATATGATCAATGTCGCGCTGAACAACGGCACCCTGCAGCACCCTGTTAAAGGTGTGCACACAGGTTCTCGTGTGTTCATGCAACCAGCTTCAGAAGGTACCGGTATTATTGCCGGTGGTGCAATGCGCGCCGTTCTGGAAGTTGCTGGGGTTCATAACGTTCTGGCTAAAGCCTACGGTTCCACTAACCCGATCAACGTGGTTCGTGCAACTCTGGATGGCCTGGCCAACATGAATTCCCCAGAAATGGTCGCTGCTAAGCGTGGCAAATCCGTTGAAGACATTCTGGGGTAATGACCATGGCTAAGACTATTAAAATTACTCAAACCCGCAGTTCGATCGGTCGTTTGCCAAAACACAAGGCAACACTGCTTGGCCTGGGTCTGCGTCGTATTAACCACACCGTAGAGCGTGAAGACACGCCAGCTGTACGCGGTATGGTTAACGCGATTTCCTACATGGTTAAAGTGGAGGAGTAACAGATGCGTTTAAATACTCTGTCTCCGGCCGACGGCTCCAAGCACGCTCCTAGACGTCTGGGTCGTGGTATTGGTTCTGGTCTCGGCAAAACCGGCGGTCGCGGTCACAAAGGTCAGAACTCACGTTCTGGCGGTGGCGTACGTCGTGGTTTTGAAGGCGGCCAGATGCCTCTGTACCGTCGTCTGCCGAAATTCGGTTTCACCTCTCGCAAAGCAATGGTCACTGCAGAAGTTCGTCTGTCTGACCTCGCGAAAGTTGAAGGTGGTATCGTCGACCTGAACACGCTGAAAGCAGCAAATATTATCGGTATTCAGATCGAGTTCGCGAAAGTGATCTTGTCTGGCGAAGTTTCTGCACCGGTAACGATTCGCGGCCTGCGTGTAACTAAAGGCGCTCGTGTTGCAATCGAAGCTGCTGGCGGTAAAATTGAGGAATAAGTAGCAGATGGCTAAGCAACCGGGATTAGATTTTCAAAGTGCCAAAGGCGGTTTTGGCGAACTAAAACGCAGACTTCTGTTTGTAATTGGTGCGCTAATTGTCTTCCGCATTGGTTCTTTTATTCCGATCCCTGGTATCGATGCCACTGTACTTGCCAAACTGCTTGAGCAACAGCGTGGCACCATCATTGAAATGTTCAACATGTTCTCTGGTGGTGCTCTGAGCCGTGCTTCTATCTTTGCACTGGGTATTATGCCGTACATTTCGGCATCTATTATTATCCAGCTGCTGACGGTGGTTCATCCAGCGTTAGCAGAAATCAAGAAAGAAGGGGAGGCTGGCCGTCGTAAGATTAGCCAGTACACCCGGTACGGTACTCTGGTATTAGGTATATTCCAGGCGGTCGGTATTGCTACCGGCCTGCCAAATATGCCTGGAATGCAGGGACTGGTGTTAAATCCAGGCTTTGCTTTCTACTTTACCGCTGTTGTCAGCTTGGTCACCGGGACAATGTTCCTGATGTGGCTGGGCGAGCAGATAACTGAACGAGGTATCGGCAACGGTATCTCGATCATTATCTTCGCTGGTATTGTTGCGGGTCTGCCGCCGGCCATTGGCCATACCATCGAGCAAGCGCGGCAAGGCGACCTGCACTTCCTCCTGTTGCTGTTGGTTGCAGTTCTCGTATTTGCAGTGACCTTCTTCGTTGTTTTCGTTGAGCGTGGTCAACGCCGCATTGTGGTGAACTATGCGAAACGTCAGCAAGGCCGTCGTGTCTATGCTGCGCAGAGCACACATTTACCGTTGAAAGTTAATATGGCCGGTGTAATACCTGCTATCTTTGCTTCCAGCATTATCTTGTTCCCAGCAACCATCGCGTCATGGTTCGGGGGCGGTACTGGCTGGAACTGGCTGACGACTATTTCGATGTCATTGCAGCCTGGTCAACCGCTTTATGTGCTACTCTATGCGACTGCAATCATCTTCTTCTGTTTCTTCTACACAGCGTTGGTTTTCAACCCGCGTGAAACAGCAGATAACCTGAAGAAGTCTGGTGCATTTGTACCAGGTATTCGTCCGGGAGAACAGACGGCGAAGTATATCGATAAAGTAATGACACGCCTGACATTAATCGGTGCGTTGTACATTACCTTTATCTGCCTGATCCCGGAGTTCATGCGTGATGCGATGAAAGTTCCATTCTACTTCGGCGGTACATCACTGCTGATCGTAGTCGTTGTCATCATGGACTTTATGGCTCAAGTGCAAACTCTGATGATGTCAAGTCAGTATGAGTCTGCATTGAAGAAAGCAAACCTGAAGGGCTACGGCCGTTAATTCAGGCGCTTGAGAAGTAACGGAGAGTAAAAATGAAAGTTCGTGCTTCCGTCAAGAAATTATGTCGTAACTGCAAAATCATTCGTCGCGACGGCGTCGTTCGTGTGATTTGTAGTGCCGAGCCTAAGCATAAACAGCGCCAAGGCTGATTTAATCGCATATTTTTCTTGCAAAGTCGGGTTGAGCTGGCTAGATTAGCCAGCCAATCTTTTGTATGTCTATGCGTTTCCATTTGAGTATCCTGAAAACGGGCTTTTCGGCATGGGACGCATAAGTAATTAAATAGGAGTGCATAGTGGCCCGTATAGCAGGCATTAACATTCCTGATCATAAACATACCGTTATCGCATTAACTGCAATTTTCGGTATCGGTAAAACCCGCTCACAGGCTATCTGTGCGTCAACGGGTATTGCTGAAAATGTTAAGATCAGTGAGCTGTCTGAAGAACAAATCGACATTCTGCGTGATGCAGTAGCTAAATTTGTTGTTGAAGGCGATCTGCGTCGTGAAGTCACCCTGAGCATCAAGCGTCTTATGGACCTTGGCTGCTATCGTGGTTTGCGTCATCGTCGTGGTCTTCCAGTGCGCGGTCAGCGTACCAAGACTAACGCACGTACCCGTAAGGGTCCGCGTAAACCGATCAAGAAATAATCGGGGTGATTGAATAATGGCAAAGGCACCAGTTCGTGCACGTAAGCGTGTAAGAAAGCAAGTCTCTGATGGCGTGGCTCATGTCCATGCATCTTTCAACAACACCATCGTAACTATTACCGATCGTCAGGGTAATGCGCTGGGTTGGGCAACAGCCGGTGGTTCCGGTTTCCGTGGTTCTCGTAAGTCTACGCCGTTCGCTGCGCAGGTTGCTGCAGAGCGTTGCGCAGAGGCCGTGAAAGATTACGGTATTAAGAACCTGGAAGTTATGGTTAAGGGTCCTGGTCCAGGCCGCGAATCAACAATTCGTGCTCTGAACGCTGCTGGTTTCCGCATCACTAATATTACTGATGTGACTCCGATCCCCCACAACGGTTGTCGTCCGCCGAAAAAACGTCGCGTATAACGCCCCGTTTTTTAGGAATGTTGGAGAAAGAAAATGGCAAGATATTTGGGTCCTAAGCTCAAGCTGAGCCGTCGTGAAGGCACAGACCTGTTCCTCAAGTCTGGCGTTCGCGCGATTGATACCAAGTGTAAGATTGAACAAGCTCCTGGTCAGCACGGTGCGCGCAAGCCACGTCTGTCTGACTATGGCGTGCAGTTACGTGAAAAGCAGAAAGTTCGTCGTACCTACGGCGTGCTGGAGCGTCAGTTCCGTAACTATTATAAAGAAGCAGCTCGTCTGAAAGGCAACACAGGTGAAAATCTGTTAGCTCTGCTGGAAGGTCGTCTGGATAACGTTGTTTATCGTATGGGCTTTGGCGCCACTCGTGCAGAATCACGTCAGTTGGTTAGCCACAAATCTATTATGGTAAACGGTCGCGTTGTTAGCATCGCTTCTTATCAGGTAACTCCGAATGACGTTGTTAGCATCCGTGAGAAAGCCAAAAAGCAGTCTCGCGTGAAAGCCGCTCTGGAGCTGGCTGAACAGCGTGAAAAGCCAACCTGGCTGGAAGTTGATGCAACTAAGATGGAAGGTGTGTTCAAGCGTATTCCTGAACGTACTGATCTGTCTGCGGACATTAACGAACACCTGATCGTCGAGCTTTACTCCAAGTAAGGCTTAGTACCAAAGAGAGGACACAATGCAGGGTTCTGTGACAGAGTTTCTAAAACCGCGCCTGGTAGATATCGAGCAAGTGAGTTCGACGCACGCCAAGGTGACCCTTGAGCCTTTAGAGCGTGGCTTTGGCCATACTCTTGGTAACGCACTGCGCCGTATTCTGCTTTCATCAATGCCGGGTTGCGCGGTGACCGAGGTTGAAATTGATGGTGTACTGCACGAGTACAGCACCAAAGAGGGCGTACAGGAAGATATCCTGGAAATCCTGCTCAACCTAAAAGGTTTGGCGGTAAGAGTTCAGGGCAAAGATGAAGTTATTCTTACTCTGAATAAATCTGGCATTGGCCCTGTGACTGCAGCCGATATCACCCATGATGGGGATGTCGAAATCGTCAAGCCGCAGCACGTGATCTGTCACCTGACCGATGAAAACGCCGCTATTAGCATGCGTATCAAAGTTCAGCGTGGTCGTGGTTATGTGCCGGCTTCTGCCCGAATTCATTCGGAAGAAGATGAGCGCCCAATTGGTCGTCTGTTGGTCGATGCCTGCTACAGCCCTGTAGAGCGAATTGCCTACAATGTTGAAGCAGCGCGTGTTGAACAGCGTACCGATTTGGACAAGCTGGTCATCGAAATGGAAACTAACGGTACTATCGATCCTGAAGAGGCGATACGTCGTGCAGCTACCATTCTGGCTGAACAACTGGAAGCTTTCGTCGACTTACGTGATGTACGTCAGCCGGAAGTGAAAGAAGAGAAACCAGAATTCGATCCGATCTTGCTGCGCCCTGTTGACGATCTGGAATTGACTGTCCGCTCTGCTAACTGCCTTAAGGCAGAAGCTATCCACTACATCGGTGATCTGGTACAGCGTACCGAGGTTGAGTTGCTTAAAACGCCTAACCTTGGTAAAAAATCTCTTACTGAGATTAAAGATGTGCTGGCTTCTCGTGGTTTGTCTCTGGGCATGCGCCTGGAAAACTGGCCACCAGCTAGCATTGCTGATGAATAACCCGATCACAGGTTAAGGTTTCACTGAGAAGGATAAGGTCATGCGCCATCGTAAGAGTGGTCGTCAACTGAACCGTAACAGCAGCCATCGCCAGGCTATGTTCCGCAACATGGCTGGCTCTTTGGTTCGTCACGAGATTATCAAGACGACCCTGCCAAAAGCGAAAGAGCTGCGTCGCGTAGTTGAGCCGCTGATTACTCTTGCCAAGACCGACAGCGTAGCTAATCGTCGTCTGGCATTCGCCCGTACTCGTGATAACGAGATCGTGGCAAAACTGTTTAATGAGCTCGGTCCGCGTTTTGCGAGCCGTGCAGGTGGTTACACTCGCATTCTGAAGTGTGGCTTCCGCGCTGGTGACAACGCTCCGATGGCTTACATCGAGCTGGTTGATCGTCCAGAAGCTCAAGCAGAAGCTGCAGCAGAGTAATCTGCCGCAGTATTGAAAAAGCCCCGCTTGCGGGGTTTTTTTATATCCAAAATTCCGCCTCCTTTTTATCTCCCTTTCAAATGCGTTATGCTGACTTCAATCTCATAATCAGAGGTCGCCATGTCCTTACTTGATCAATTGGCCGAAAAGCATATTCTTGCTGCTTTGCGTCAGGGTGAACTCGATAATCTCCCCGGCTCTGGCCGAACACTACAGCTAGATGATGACAGTCATATACCGGTAGAGCTCCGTGCAGGCTATCGCATTCTAAAAAACTCTGGATTCTTGCCACCAGAGCTGGAGATGATGCGCGAAGCAATCGAGCTGCATGAACTACTACGCACTGTGGACTCAGAAGAGGACCGCTATCAGCAGCAGGAAAAACAGCTGAGATTGTTGGAAATGAAGCTGAAACAGGCGGGGATCAGTACGGATTTTTTACATGGCGGATATGGCAGAAAAGTGCAACGGCACTTCAGTGAGGAACAGTAATGTATCGTATTGGGCAACTGGCGAAACTGGCTGATGTCACGCCAGATACCATCCGTTTCTATGAAAAGCAGCAGATGATGAATCACGAGATTCGAACCGAAGGCGGCTTTCGACTTTACAGCGATAGTGATCTTCAGCGTCTTAAGTTTATTCGCTATGGCCGGCAGCTGGGCTTCACCCTCGAAGCCATTCGTGAACTGTTATCGATTCGCGTTGACCCTGAACATCACACCTGTCAGGAGTCGAAAACGATCGTACAGAAGCGACTGAATGAAGTTGAAGCCATGCTGACTGAGTTACAGCATATGCAGCGTTCGCTGAAGAGGCTCAATGACGCCTGCTGTGGGACATCCCATAGCAGCGTATACTGTTCAATCCTTGAAGCGTTAGAAAGGGGGGCAACCACAACAATGGCTAAAACTCCGGATTGAATTTCCGAAATAACAGGGCTATATTCTCAGCTGGCATTTACTCACAGGAAGCACTATGACTGTTTATCAACATAAAAAAGGTACTATCCGCGATAATGCACTCGAAGCATTGTTACATGATCCATTGTTCAAAACACGTATTGAAGTTAATCAGAAAGGGAAAGGAAGCTTCCGGCGTAAAGATAAACACGCCAAGAAAGGTAACTGGGAGGCCAGTGGTCAGTGCGCTAATCGCGTATTTACCACTGGCCTTCTGGTTTTTGAGGCATAAAAAAACCGTCAGTCATGACGGTTTCTCTATATTGTGTGTGTTCTACAGTGATTTGTTATTCTGTTCTTTCAACAAGTCACGGATCTCACTCAGAAGTGTTTCTTCCGCAGAAGGTTTTGCCACAGTTTTTTCCACTTCTTTCTTCTTATACATCCTGTTCATCACTTTGATGGCCATAAAAATGGCAAAAGCAACAATGACAAAATCAAAGATGGTTTGCAGGAAAATACCGTATTGCATCACGACTGCCGCTGTTTCCCCTTCGGCTGGTTTCAGTACCCAGGCAAACTGTTTAAAATCAACTCCCCCGATCAGTAGGCCCAGCGGTGGCATAATAATATTTGCCACCAGTGAGGAAACGATTTTGCCAAATGCTGCACCAATGATGACACCGACAGCCAGATCCACCACGTTGCCACGCATCGCGAAATCGCGAAACTCTTTGAATAAACTCATTGTTAGCTCCTGTTTTTGCCAATTTTTTAATTCTAACAAACGATCGGGCTTTTTCCACGGTGATTACAGATAAAAAGCTAAACACCCGGTTAGAACCGGGTGGGGGGAATCAGACAGATTAGAGGAAGAATGGGCTGGGCTGGAACAGACGTTCGACGTCAGGAACAAATTTCTTGTCGGTGAGGAACATGATGACATGATCTCCCTGCTCAATACGCAGGTTGTCATTGGCGATGATCACATCATTACCGCGCACGACTGCACCAATAATCGTGCCGGGTGGCAGTTTGATGTCATCAATCTGGCGTCCTACGACTTTCGATGTTGATTCTTCGCCATGAGCAATCGCTTCAATGGCTTCCGCCACACCACGGCGCAATGAAGAAACGCCAACAATATCTGCCTTACGCACATGCCCTAGCAGGGCTGAGATCGTGGCTTGTTGAGGTGAGATAGCGATGTCGATCACACTGCCCTGAACCAGGTCAACGTAGGCGCGACGCTGAATAAGTACCATCGCTTTCTTGGCACCCATACGTTTTGCCAGCATCGCTGACATGATATTGGCTTCATCGTCGTTAGTGATGGCGATAAACAGATCGATTTGATCAACATGTTCCTCAGCCAGCAACTCCTGATCCGATGCATCACCATAAAAGACGATAGTATTTTGCAGGTTTTGGGCCAGTTCTGCGGCTCGTTGCTGATCACGCTCGATCAGTTTCACGCTGTAATGTTTCTCCAGACGTTGTGCCAGACCAAAACCAATATTGCCACCACCGACGATCATAATGCGCTTGTAGGGTTTTTCCAGTCTCTGATATTCACTCATTACCGCGCGAATATGCTGGCTTGCAGCGATGAAGAACACTTCATCTCCGGCTTCAATGATAGTGGAACCCTGAGGACGGATCGGGCGATCCTGGCGGAAGATCGCTGCGACGCGCGTATCGATATGCGGCATATGCTCGCGCATAACCGATAGGGCATTACCGACAAGCGGTCCACCGTAATAGGCTTTAACAACGGCGAGGCTGACCTTGCCTTCGGCAAAATTAACCACCTGAAGAGCGCCGGGATACTCAATCAGCCGATAGATATTGTCGATCACCAACTGTTCAGGGGAGATCAGGTGGTCGATGGGCACTGCTTCAGGAATAAAGAGTTTGTCAGCATCGCGAATATATTCCGGGGCCCGGATGCGCGCGATACGGTTAGGCGTATTAAATAGAGAATAGGCGACCTGACACGCTACCATATTGGTTTCGTCAGAGTTAGTGACGGCAACCAACATATCGGCATCTTCAGCACCAGCTTCGCGCAATACTCGTGGATGAGAACCGTGCCCCTGGACTACGCGCAAGTCGAACTTATCCTGCAACTGACGCAAGCGCAGGGCATCGGTATCGACTACGGTAATATCGTTGTTTTCACCGACCAGGTTCTCAGCGAGTGTACCGCCGACCTGTCCTGCACCAAGAATGATGATTTTCATTATGCTTCAGTCTGTTGGTTGTCGTTCTGGTTGTGGCGCAGTGTAACGCGCCACGCCGATCACTGTTTTATCAATTTTGCGTAATAGAAACCATCACCGCCATCTGTCTGCGGAAATACCTGAATACCCGGCTGTGAAAGGTCACCTGTATCGCTCAAACGTGCATCAGTATGACGCTGCAGGAACTGGCTTATTTGCTGATGATTTTCTTCCGGCAATATGGAGCAGGTAGCGTACAACAGCGTTCCACCAGACTTCAGATGTGGCCAGATTGCATCCAGGATTTGCTGCTGCAATAACACAAGCTCTGGGATATCACGATCGCGGCGCAGCCATTTAATATCAGGATGGCGCCGTATGACACCCGTTGCCGAGCAGGGCGCATCCAGCAGAATGCGATCGAACAAGGTATTGCCACACCAGACTTCCGGAGTACGGCCATCCCCTGACTTAACTTCCGCCTTCATATCCAGGCGTTGCAGATTCTCACTAACTCTTGTCAGGCGCTGGGCATCAACATCGACCGCCATGACGTCAGCCTGCGGGGCCACTTCCAGAATATGTGTCGTCTTCCCGCCTGGCGCAGCGCAGAGATCGAGGATCTTCTCGCCATTTTGTGGATCAAGCAGTGCTACACAGCCCTGAGCTGAGGCATCCTGAACAGTGACCCAGCCCTTATCGAATCCTGGAAGCTGGCCAACAGCGCATGGCGTTTCAAGCCTTAATGCATCAATGTGTTGCGGATGCTCAAATGCTGTTTTACCGCTTTCCTCAAGGAGTGCCAGCCACGCATTGCGGCTATGATGGTTTCGGTTAATACGCAGCCACATTGGTGGCCTCTGGTTATTAGCCTCGATAATTTGTTGCCACTGACCTGGCCACGCACGCTTCAGACGTTCCAGTAACCACTTTGGATGCAGGTATTGCTGATCGCCATCATTCATCTGCAGCATCAACTCTTCCTGCTGACGCTGGAACTGGCGAAGTACGCCGTTGATCAGACCTTTTAACTGCTGACGTTTCAGCGCAATGGCGCCTTCTACCGTTTCCGCTAATGCCGCATGGGCTGGAATACGTGTATGCATCAACTGATACAGGCCGACCATAATGAGAAAGTGAATGGTGCGTTGCTTGCCTGTCATTGGACGTGACATCAGTTTGCTGATAATCCACTCCAGTTGCGGCAGCGTACGCAGTACGCCATAGCAAAGCTCCTGTAACAGGGCTGCGTCTTTCTCACCGACAGATTTCTGTGCAGCGGGCAGCACGTTACTGAGCGATTGCCCTTGCTCAACGACTTTCTCGATAGTCTGAGCAGCAACACTGCGTAAGTTAGTATTTTTTTTCATAGTGGATTCGCAATTCTTACGGTCCGGCACAAGTACCGGACTGTGTATCAGGCAATAATATTGCCCGGAGTAAACCATTCACGGCGGGAGTTAAGCAGATCCTGGGCTTTCATGGTTTTCTTGCCGGCAGGTTGTAGCTCTTCAATATTCAGCACACCATCAGCAGTTACCACCTGAATGCCATGTTTATCAGCCTGGAGGATCTCACCTGGTTGATGATTGCTGACAGCCGGTAGCACTGAGGCTTTCCACACTTTTACAGGTTGTTCCTCAATGAGGAAATAACTGACAGGCCAGGGATTAAATGCCCGAATGCAGCGCTCCAGCTGTTCGGCAGAAAGCGACCAGTTAAGACGGGCCTCTTCCTTGCTCAGTTTCTCTGCATAACTGACCTGTGATTCATCCTGGACTTCGGGCTGAAGACTACCATTGGCTAACTGTTTCAACGTTGCCAGCATCCCGGTTGGACCCAGGTCTGCCAGCTTGTCGTACAGCGTGGCACTGGTATCGCTGGATTCGATTGGGCAGGCCAGCTTGTAAAGCATATCGCCTGTATCCAGCCCAACATCCATCTGCATGATGGTCACACCTGTCTCTGCATCACCTGCCCACAGCGAACGCTGGATAGGCGCGGCACCGCGCCAGCGCGGTAGCAGGGAACCATGAACGTTGATGCAACCAAGGCGTGGCATATCCAGCACGGCTTTCGGTAGGATCAGCCCGTAGGCTACGACTACCATGACATCAGCATCCAGCGCAGCGACCAGCTGCTGGTTCTCTTCGGGGCGTAGCGATTTAGGCTGGAAAACCGGGATATTGTGGTGTTCGGCCCGTTGTTTTACTGGGCTGGCAGTGAGTTTATTGCCACGACCCGCAGGGCGATCAGGCTGAGTGAATACACCGACAACCTGATGTCCGGATGACAACAGCGCGTCAAGATGACGCGCTGCGAAGTCTGGGGTGCCGGCAAAAATGATTTTTAATGATTCGGACACATTATTCCCTTCAGTCAGCGAACTCAGTCGCGGGCGCTCTGACGATACAGTTTTTCCAGCTTCTGACGAATACGCTGACGTTTCATTGGCGACAGGTAATCAATAAACAGTTTACCCACCAAATGATCCATCTCGTGTTGGATACAGATCGCCAGCAGGCCATCCGCTTCCAGTTCAAAGCTGTTGCCATCACGGTCCAGTGCCCGGACTTTGACTTTCTCAGAGCGAGGCACAAGTGCGCGTTGCTCAGGAATAGACAAGCAGCCTTCTTCAATACCGGTTTCGCCACTTTCTTCCAGCAATTCCGGATTGATGAGAACCAGGCGCTCGTCACGATTCTCAGAAACATCAATAACGATAATACGCTGATGAATATCCACCTGGGTTGCCGCCAGGCCAATACCTTCTTCTGCGTACATTGTTTCAAACATATCATCGACGATACGTTGAATATTAGCATTCACTTCTTTTACGGGGTCCGCAACGATGCGCAGGCGATCGTCAGGAAAATGTAATACCTGCAAAACTGACATAACTTTCCAGATCTGTGTTCAAGGGATTAGATATTTATCTCTCTTATTGTAGACATTTCGCACGGCGATTGACAGCATTCGTGGTGGTAACCTTCAGGGGGAAGGGGCAATATCAGGGAGAGATTCATGTTACCAGTGGAGTGCGCCTTAAGGCTTTCAACTGTGCCCGGGCTATCAAGTTCACAGCGTCTGGCTTTAATGACCGAATTACAGACGATCGCGTTGCCTGACGCCTGCGATCTGGCATCGCTAGGCCTGTCGGTTTTACAGCAGCAGGCGTTTCTTGATTATGATAAACAGATTATTGCTCAGAGTGTTGAATGGCTGGATGCACCTCAGCATCATTTTATTACACCTCTTAGCCCTTATTACCCAGAACAGCTTAAGGCAATCACAAGTTTTCCGTTGCTGCTATTTGTTGCCGGTGATCCGAACCTACTATCTTCGCCACAGTTGGCGGTGGTCGGCAGCCGCCATTGCTCGCATTATGGTCGTGAATGGGGTAGCTGGTTCAGCCAGGCGCTGGCTCTCAGTGGCTTGACGATCACCAGTGGGTTGGCATTAGGCATTGATGGTGTTGCTCATCGTGCGGCGCTGGACGTTCAGGGGAAGACGATAGCTGTGTTGGGTAGTGGGCTTAATGTTCTTTACCCACGGCGCCATCAGGCGCTGGCAGAGCAGATTATTGCCAATGGTGGTGCGCTAGTCTCTGAGTTTCCGTTGTCGGTGCAGCCGCTACGCGCTCACTTTCCCCGGCGTAACCGGATTATTAGCGGTCTCAGCCTTGGCGTACTGGTTGTGGAAGCTACGTTACGCAGTGGTTCACTGGTCACAGCTAAACTGGCTTTGGAACAGAACCGTGACGTGTATGCGCTGCCTGGGTCCTTGGGTAACCCCGGCAGCGAGGGAACACACTGGCTGATTCAGCAAGGTGCATTACTTGTGGCTCATCCCAATAATATTATCGAACAAATACAGAGCGACCTCTCCTGGCTATCAGATTCGTCTCCACTGGAAAACAATTCTGTACAGAGTAGTAATCCTCCATTGCCATTTCCCGATGTGTTGGCTAACGTAGGAGATGAGGTTACACCTGTTGACGTCGTCGCTGAACGTGCCGGCCAGCCTGTGCCAGCCATCGTAGCGAAGCTGCTTGAGTTGGAGTTAGCAGGGTGGATCGCAGCTGTACCCGGCGGCTATGTCCGATTGAGGAGGGCAAGCCATGTTCGACGTACTAATGTACTTATTTGAAACGTATATCCACAACGAAGCAGAAATGCGTGTTGATCAGGATAAATTGACAGATGATTTAACCGATGCAGGTTTTCATCGTGAAGATATTTATAATGCGTTGAACTGGTTGGAGAAGCTGGCGGATTATCAGGAAGGTCTGGTCGCCCCGATTCAGCTGACTACCGATCCGCTGTCTATGCGTATCTACACCGAGGAAGAGAGTCAGCGTTTAGATGCCAACTGCCGTGGCTTTATTCTGTTCCTGGAGCAAATTCAGGTACTGAATCTGGACACGCGTGAAATGGTTATCGAACGTATTATGGCACTTGATACCCTCGAGTTTGATCTGGACGATCTCAAATGGGTGGTGCTGATGGTGTTGTTTAATATCCCTGGATGTGAAAACGCCTATCAGCAAATGGAAGAGCTACTTTTCGACGTCAATGAAGGAATGCTGCACTGAAGATTGCCTTCGTGTACACAATGTTATGAATAAAACAGCGCTTTTCGCTGTGCGAAAAAATGAACCCTGCCCCCAGTGTGGGGCAGAACTGGTTATTCGCTCCGGGAAACATGGCGCTTTTCTTGGTTGCTCACTCTATCCTGAATGCGACTTTATTCGTCCGCTAAAAGGCCAGACTGACGGGCACATCATTAAAGTGCTCGAGGGTCAGCTATGCCCAAAATGCGGCGCTGACCTCGTGTTGCGCCAGGGGCGATATGGCATGTTTATCGCCTGTAGCGATTATCCCGAATGCGAACATACTGAAACCATCGATAAGCCAGATGAAACCACACTTGCCTGTCCCCAGTGCCAGGGGGGGAAGCTGGTGCAACGTCGCTCGCGCTTCGGTAAAACCTTCCATGCTTGTGACCGTTATCCGGATTGCCAGTTTGCGGTGAATTTCACTCCGTTGGAGGGGATCTGCGAGTTTTGTCAGTTCCCGCTGCTTATTGAAAAGAAAACGGCCAGAGGTGTCAGACGTTTTTGCGCCAGTAAAGCCTGTGGCAAACCTGCAACGTTAGAGAATGGTAGTGAAGATGAAATCCGTGGATGAGTCACTAACGCACTGTATTAAGGTGCTGCGTCAGTCGGCAGTGATTGCTTATCCAACCGAGGCCGTATTCGGTTTGGGTTGTGATCCTGACAGCGAGGCCGCAGTGCTGAAACTGCTGGCGTTAAAACACCGCCCGATAGAAAAGGGGCTCATTCTTATTGCGGCTGACTATCAGCAACTGGTTCCTTATATTGCCGACGAGCTGCTCTCTGCGGAGCAAAAAGAGCGGATGTTTTCCCACTGGCCTGGGCCGGTCACCTGGGTGTTACCTGCGCGTGCATCGACACCTGACTGGCTGACGGGGCAATTTTCCTCGCTGGCCGTACGCGTCAGCGATCATCCCGACGTTGCGGCATTGTGCAAGTCGTTTGGTAAACCACTGGTTTCCACCAGTGCCAATCTGACGGGCTTACCACCTTGTCGCAATGTCGCTGAAGTACTTGCACAGTTTGGTGAGGCTTTCCCGGTATTCCAGGGTGAAACCGGTGGTCGCCAGAACCCATCAGAAATTCGCGATGTATTAACCGGCGAACTCATTCGCCAGGGATAAAGAGAACACTTATGCCGTCTTTTGTCGTCTTCGGTAACCCGATTAGCCACAGTAAATCGCCGCGTATTCACCAGCTATTTGCTGAACAAACTGGTATTCCGCACCCTTACGACCGGCTATGTGCTCCACTTGATGGTTTTGAGCAGTCTGCCCGCGAATTTTTTGTTCAGGGTGGCCAGGGGGCAAATATTACTTTGCCGTTCAAACAGCAAGCTTTTGCTCTGTCCAGTGAACTTACGGAGCGCGCAGCGCTGGCAGGAGCGGTCAATACGCTAAAGAAGCTGGATGACGGACGCCTGTTAGGGGATAACACCGACGGGATCGGCCTGTTGAGCGATCTTCTGCGTTTGCAGTTGATTCATCCCGACGATCGGATCCTGTTGATCGGGGCAGGCGGAGCCGCACGAGGCGTGATCCTGCCGCTACTCGCGTTTAATTGCAGTGTAACGGTGACGAATCGCACTCATGCTCGGGCTGAAGAGTTGGTGGAGCTGTTCCAGCACCACGGCGGTATTCGTGCTCTCGCGCAGAATGAATTGTGCGATGCTCAGTTCGACCTGATCATCAATGCGACCTCAAGCGGTGTAGAAGGAGGCATTCCTGATCTTCCTGCCGGGCTGTTGAATGCGCGTAGCCGTTGCTATGACATGTTCTATCAAGTGGGAGATACACCTTTCCTGCAATGGTGTCGCCAGCAAGGATCGACTCAGATGGCCGACGGTCTGGGAATGCTGGTGGGGCAGGCGGCGCACTCCTTTATGTTGTGGCATGGTGTTATGCCGGAAATCACGCCAGTCATCAATGTGCTGAAACAAGAGATGAGCGTGTGAACCAGGCGATTCAGTTCCCTGAACGTGAATGGTGGGATGAATCGCTACAGGCCGTTTGCTTCAGTGCGTTGGTGAACGGTTTTCAAATGGTTTGTGCTATTGACGGCGAAGCATTGCTTCGCCGCTTTACTACTACAGGAGATCCCCTGGTCTGCTTCTGTCTGAATCGCTGGGAGCTGGAAGAGGATGCCGAGCTGGCGATCAAACATCATAAAGAAGATGCTCAGGGTTGGGTATGGCTCTCTTCTGACAAATAGTCATTTTTCCAGCCAACATAGTTATTAGCCGAATAGAGCAGGCCACCAATCTCCTCCTCTGTTAGTGGGCGTATCTTTTTCGCCGGGCTGCCTAAATAGAGATAACCGCTTTCAAGGCGTTTACCAGGTGAGACCAGGCTCCCTGCTCCTATCATCACATCATCTTCTACTATCACGCCATCCAGCAGAATGGATCCCATTCCAACCAGAACACGATCACCAATCGTGCAGCCGTGTAGCATCGCTTTATGCCCGACGGTGACATCTTCCCCAATAACCAGCGGATGGCCTTCAGGGTTAGCGGCTGATTTATGGGTTAAATGCAGAATACTGCCATCCTGGATATTACTGCGTTTGCCAATAGTGACTCTGTTAACATCTCCCCGGATCACAACCAGAGGCCAGATGCCGACATCATCAGCCAGCACGACGTCACCAATCACCACGCTGGTGGTATCGATCATCACGCGTTCGCCTAACTGAGGACGCACTCCTTTATATGCTCGTATATTGTGATTCATAACTACCTCTTTGCCGATACGATCCCAGTAGCCTAGTTCCGGAAGCGATCTTTGATCAATGATTGGTGAAAAAGACGCGGTAATTTTGTGCGGATCGCCTGAGATCTCAGCGATAAGAGTGAAAACTCAGCAACCAAAAAGAAAGATCCAAAAAAGGCTTGTGCAATAAATTCGGATCCCTATAATGCGCAACCACTGAGACGGCAAACGGCGTAACGCCAGCGGCTCAGGAGGTTCAGGAAGCATCTGAACCGCCGGAAAAACTTC
>NZ_JBJGXA010000025.1:0-63497 GCF_045107195.1 Erwinia sp. AnSW2-5 | reverse complement strand
CTGGAAGGCGTGGAGCTGGAGTTCCGTGAGGAAGCATTGACGGCGATTGCTAAAAAGGCAATGTCGCGCAAGACCGGTGCCCGCGGGCTGCGTTCCATCGTGGAAGGCGCTCTGCTGAACACCATGTATGACCTGCCGTCGATGGATGACGTCGAGAAAGTGGTGATCGATGAATCGGTGATTGGTGGCGAGAGTGAGCCGATGCTGATTTATGGCAAGCCCGAAGCACAGCAGGCATCTGGCGAATAAATAACCAAATCATTCCAGTCAGTTATCTAAAAGGGGGAAAATGTTCCCCCTTTTACTTTTCTCGTTACCCCAACATTGAATCTATTCCGTTCATCCCCATATACTCAGATACCTGTGGGTCAAACTGCACTTTTTCTGGATGATGCGGTTCCCCTTACCCTGGCGGAAATTAAACTAAGAGAGAGCTCTATGAATCCTGAGCGTTCTGAACGCATTGAAATCCCTGTGTTGCCGTTGCGTGACGTAGTGGTTTATCCGCACATGGTCATTCCGTTGTTCGTTGGTCGTGAAAAATCAATTCGCTGCCTTGAAGCCGCCATGGATCATGACAAAAAGATCATGCTGGTCGCTCAGAAAGAAGCTTCAACGGATGAACCTGGCATCAACGATCTCTTCTCAGTCGGGACTGTTGCCTCTATTTTGCAAATGCTGAAACTCCCTGACGGCACCGTTAAAGTGCTGGTGGAAGGTTTACAGCGTGCACACATCACCACCTTATCCGATAACGGCGACCACTTTACTGCCCAGGCAGAGTACCTGGAGTCGCCTGAAATTGAAGAACGCGAGCAGGAAGTGCTGGTACGCACGGCGATCAATCAGTTTGAAGGCTATATCAAGCTGAACAAAAAGATCCCGCCAGAAGTCCTGACCTCACTGAACAATATCGATGACGCTGCCCGTCTGGCCGATACCGTTGCTGCCCATATGCCACTGAAACTGGCTGATAAACAGTCTGTTCTGGAAATGTCAGATATCAACGAGCGTCTGGAATACCTGATGGCGATGATGGAGTCGGAGATTGACCTGTTACAGGTTGAGAAACGCATCCGGAATCGCGTCAAAAAGCAGATGGAAAAAAGCCAGCGTGAGTACTACCTGAATGAGCAGATGAAGGCCATTCAGAAAGAACTGGGCGAAATGGACGATGCGCCGGATGAAAACGAAGCGCTGAAACGAAAAATCGATGCGGCAAAAATGCCGAAAGAAGCGCGTGAGAAAACAGAAGCTGAGCTGCAAAAGCTGAAAATGATGTCACCGATGTCAGCCGAAGCCACTGTCGTACGTGGTTACATCGACTGGATGGTTCAGGTGCCATGGAATGCGCGCAGTAAGGTGAAGAAAGATCTGCTGAAGGCGCAAGAAACGCTGGATATGGACCACTTCGGCCTTGAGCGCGTCAAAGACCGCATTCTGGAATATTTGGCAGTACAGAGCCGCGTCAGCAAAATCAAAGGCCCGATCCTGTGCCTGGTAGGGCCTCCTGGTGTGGGTAAAACCTCGCTGGGGCAGTCCATCGCCAAAGCCACCGGCCGTAAATACGTGCGTATGGCATTGGGTGGGGTACGTGATGAAGCGGAAATCCGTGGTCACCGTCGTACCTATATCGGTTCCATGCCGGGCAAGCTGATCCAGAAAATGGCAAAAGTTGGCGTTAAAAACCCACTTTTCCTGCTGGATGAAATTGACAAAATGTCTTCGGATATGCGTGGCGATCCGGCATCTGCTCTGTTGGAAGTTCTTGATCCAGAACAGAACATTGCCTTTAACGATCACTATCTGGAAGTGGATTACGATCTCTCCGATGTGATGTTTGTCGCAACGTCTAACTCGATGAATATTCCGGCACCGTTGCTGGACCGTATGGAAGTGATTCGTCTGTCGGGTTACACCGAAGATGAAAAACTGAACATCGCTAAACAGCATCTGCTGTCGAAGCAGATTGAACGTAACGCACTGAAGAAAAATGAACTGACCGTGGACGATAGCGCCATTGTTGGCATCATTCGTTATTACACCCGTGAAGCGGGTGTGCGTAGCCTTGAGCGCGAATTGTCCAAGCTGTGCCGAAAAGCAGTCAAAACGCTGCTGATGGACAAATCCATTAAACACATCGAAATTAACGGCGATAACCTCAAAGATTATCTCGGCGTGCAGCGCTTCGATTATGGTCGTGCCGATAGCGAGAACCGCGTAGGCCAGGTGACTGGCTTGGCATGGACGGAAGTGGGTGGCGATCTGCTGACCATTGAAACCGCCTGTGTGCCGGGTAAAGGCAAACTGACCTACACGGGTTCACTGGGCGAAGTGATGCAGGAATCCATTCAGGCTGCGCTGACGGTGGTGCGTGCACGTGCGGAGAAACTGGGCATCAACGCTGACTTCTATGAGAAGCGTGATATCCACGTTCACGTGCCTGAAGGAGCAACGCCAAAAGATGGCCCAAGCGCAGGTATTGCGATGTGCACCGCGCTGGTTTCCTGTCTGACCGGTAACCCGGTTCGTGCAGATGTGGCTATGACCGGTGAAATTACGCTGCGTGGCCAGGTCCTGCCGATTGGTGGTTTGAAAGAAAAACTGCTGGCAGCACACCGTGGCGGTATTAAAACGGTACTTATCCCGGACGAGAACAAGCGTGATTTGGAAGAAATTCCGGATAACGTGATTGCCGACCTGGATATCCATCCGGTGAAACGCATTGAAGAAGTATTAGCCCTGGCCCTGCAAAATGCCCCTTATGGCATGCAGGTTGTTACGGCAAAATAGTGATTTAAGGCAAACTCACTGTAAAACTAAGGCTGGTAAGTGAATTGGTGCTTGCCAGCTTTTTTTTGTGCCGCTAAGTTAGGATGCTGTTAAGCCAGTGACGGCAAAGGTTAAGGGTTGCTGAGGCTCAACAAGCTCGGGCTACACAGCCATAACAAATCACGCACGTACGTGTCCGGCAGAAAGCCTGTTCACGGTGTAAAAATAAAAGAGGGGATGAGTGAGTGAATAAGTCACAGTTGATCGACAAAATTGCTGCAAACGCCGATATTTCTAAAGCTGCAGCGGGACGTGTATTAGATGCTTTTATCGGTTCAGTTACTGAATCCTTGCAGGCTGGCGATGAAGTGGCGCTGGTCGGCTTCGGTACTTTCTCCGTGCGTGAACGCGCCGAGCGTACCGGTCGTAACCCGCAAACCGGCAAAGAAATTACCATTGCCGCGGGTAAAGTACCTGGCTTCCGTGCCGGTAAAGCGCTGAAAGACTCTGTAAATTAAGTGCATTAAGCCGCCGCAGAAGCAGATTTCTTCGGCGTATTGAGGATCGCCAACGCGTTCTCATGTAACATACGGGGCACATCAGCGACTTGATGTGCCTTTTTTATGTTTCAATGACAAACGCGTGCTGCGGTTGTCTAAAATGGCTAAGTGCGTCCTCGGGAACGCGGGACGGCAGCGCAAGGTTTTACATTCACACTACAGCGGAGTGTTGTCACACCATGATGGACAATTTACGCGCGGCGTCGAACCATGTCGTGCTCAAAATTATACTGGGCCTGATCATCCTGTCCTTTGTCCTTACCGGCGTAGGCGGGTATCTGACAGGCGGTTCCGGTGATTACGCAGCCAAAGTTAACGGCCAGGAAATCAGCCGTGCACAGCTTGAGCGTGCTTTCAGCAGCGAACGTGCGCGTCAGCAGCAGATGCTGGGCGAACAGTTCTCGGCTCTGGCTGGTAACGAAGGTTACATGCAGCAGATCCGCCAGCAGGCGCTCTCACAGCTGATTGATGAACTGTTACTGGACCAGTATGCCAAAGATATCGGCCTGGCCATCAGTGACGAGCAAATCAAGCAGGCAATCTTCACTCAGCCCGCGTTTCAGACTGAGGGTAAATTCGATAATGCCAAGTATATGGGCATCATCAATAACATGGGCTTCTCTGCCGATCAGTACGCTGAAGCTTTGCGTAAGCAGCTGACCACGCAGCAGCTTATCCAGTCCGTTACCGGAACAGATTTTGTGCTGGGTAATGAAACTGACTCTCTGGCGGCACTGGTTTCTCAGCAGCGCCTGGTGCGTGAAGTGACGATTAACGTCAACGCGCTGGTGGCAAAGCAGACCGTGACCCCGGAAGAGATCAACAACTACTACCAGCAGAACAAAAATAGCTTTATGACGCCTGAGCAGTTCCGCGTCAGCTACATCAAACTGGATGCGGCGAGCATGCAGCAGCCGGTGAGCGAGAGCGATATTCAGAGCTGGTACGATCAACATCAGCAGGATTACACCCAGCCGCAGCGTCATCGCTACAGCATTATCCAGACCAAAACTGAAGCCGAAGCGCAGTCAGTTCTGGATGCGCTGAAGAAGGGCGGAGATTTTGCTGCACTGGCGAAAGAGAAATCATCTGATCCTATCTCTGCCCGCAACGGTGGTGATATGGGTTGGCTGGAGCCGTCCACCACGCCGGATGAGCTGACAAATGCAGGCCTGAAAGAGAAAGGTCAGTTGTCGGGTGTGATTTCTTCATCGGTTGGCTTTATCGTGGCACGTCTGGATGACATTCAGCCTGAAAAAATCAAAGCGCTGGCGGAAGTGCATGATGATATCGCCGCAAAAGTGAAGCAGGAAAAAGCGGTCGACGCTTATTACAAGCTGCAACAGAAAGTGAGCGATGCAGCCAGTAACGATAATGAATCGCTGGCCAGTGCAGAGCAGGTTTCAGGTGTTAAAGCCGTTGAATCAGGCTGGTTTGGTCATGACAGCCTGCCCGCAGAGCTGAACTTTAAAGCCGTACAGGATGCGATCTTCAACGGCAATCTGGTGGGTGGAAACGGTACGCCGGGAAGCAACTCAGACATCATCACTGTCGATGGTGACCGTGCCTTTGTGCTGCGCATCAGCGAGCACAAGCCGGAAGCGGTGAAAGCACTGAATGAGGTGACTGCACAGATCACCGATACCCTGAAGCAGCAGAAAGCACAGCAGGAAGCGAAAGCTCAGGCTGATAAACTGCTGGCTGAGCTGAAAGCAGGCAAAGGCGATGATGCTTTGAAAGCGGTGGGTCTGACCTTCGGTGCGCAGCAGACGCTGTCACGTACCGGTCAGGATGCGCTGTCTCAGGCAGCCTTTACACTGCCTCTGCCATCAGAGGGTAAACCCTCGTTCGGTGTCAGTGAAGATGCGCAGGGCAACGTAGTCGTTATGGCACTGGATAAAGTGCAGAAGGGCACCATGCCTGACGCACAGAAGCAGGCCCTGGTTCAGGGTATTACGCAGAACAATGCACAGCTGGCTTTCGCCGCTATGTTGAGTAACCTGCGTAAGGACGCCAAAATCAAATACGGTGCAGCTGCACAAGCACAGTAAGCCTCGCAGTTTTACTGCAACTGCTTGCAACACGAAAGGCCGCTTATGCGGCCTTTTCCATTTCTGAAATCTGCCGTTTGCCGGGTTGACGATGGGGCGTTAGGGTAGCGTTGCTGTCAAACACATGGAGGAAAACAGCATGATTAATCGTACGTTACAGGCTCTCTCTCTCGCTCTTGCCATCGGGCTAACGTTGCCCATCAGTGCCAGCGCTGCTCCCACGGCTGCATCTGCCACTGAAACGGCACCGGCGAAAGTGTCAGCTGAAAACGCGACACAGGTCAGTATCAACAGCGCCAGCGCCCAGGAGTTAATGGCGGTGATGAACGGCGTCGGTATAAAAAAAGCGGAGTCTATCGTCAGTTATCGTGAGAAATATGGCCCCTTCACCGAGCTTGAGCAATTAAAGGAAGTGCCTGGCATGGGTAATACCTTGGTGGAGCGGAATATTGCGAATCTTAAATTGTGATCTGCATCCAGGGTCGGCAAGTCTCACTGCAAATCGCGCCGTCTGACTGCTAATATTCATGAGGTCATACCAGTTGGTGTGGCCTTTTTTATGACAGAGGACGCAGCACGATGCAGACCACGATTAAAGTACGCGGCTACCATCTGGATGTTTATCAGCATGTGAACAATGCCCGCTACCTGGAGTTTCTTGAAGAAGCCCGCTGGGCCTGGCTGGAAGAGAGCGAGGCGTTTCACTGGATGAATAAGCTTGGCATGGCGTTTGTGGTAGTGAATATCAACATTAACTATCGCCGTCCGGCAGTGATGGGGGATGTGCTGGTTATCGACAGTCAGCTGATGACGCTGGGAGGGAAAAGCGGCGTCATTGATCAGCGGGTTTCCCTGCAGTCTGATGGCAGCGCGGTCGCCGATGCATTACTGACCTTTGTCTGCATCGATCTGCACTCGAAGAAAGCCCTGCCGCTGGAGGGCGAACTTCGGTTGCAGCTGGAAACCATCAATCAGTAAGTGCGAGGGGAACTTCGCCTCGAAGGGGAATCAAACCAGTCCGGTCTTGGTTTTCATTGCCTGCATAACCGTGGCCGTATTTTGCTGATATTCACGCAGGCCATTGGCACGCAGATGACAGGCGGCACATTCACCGCAGCCATCACCCTGAATGCCGTTATAACAGGTCAGGGTCTGGTGGCGAATCAGAGGGAGCTGCTGCCAGTAATCTGCCAGTGCCCAGGTTTCCGCTTTGTTCAGCCACATCAGCGGCGTTTCAAAACGGATATCCCGTGCCATACCGAGGTTGACCGCCTGGTTCAGCGCTTTGACAAACTCGTCACGGCAGTCAGGATAGCCGGAGAAGTCTGTTTCACAGACGCCGGTAATTACCGCTTCGGCTTCAATCTGGTAAGCGTAGATTGCTGCGAAGGTTAAAAACAGGATATTACGGCCTGGCACAAAGGTGCTGGGCAGGCCGCTGGCCGCTGGGTCGTAAGCCGGAACCGGGATGTTATCGCGTGTCAGACTGCTGACGGCCAGCTCGTTAAGCATGGTCACGTCCAGCACTTTGTGCGCACGGGCGCCCAGCGACAGTGACAGCGTCCGGGCAACGTCGATTTCCGCACGATGACGCTGGCCGTAATCAAAAGTCACGCAGTGTACTTCGTCGTACTGCTGCAAGGCCTGAATCAGACAGGTTGTTGAATCCTGTCCACCGCTGAATACCACCACTGCACGTTTCATACTTAATCTTTCCCGGTTAGTTTCTGCTGGCTATGGTAATACCTTGCCGTACAGAAAGGTATCCCCTCTTCAGAGGATGTCTACGGGCGGCGGTATCCATGCACGGGAAAAATCAAACCAGCCCCAGGCATTCAACCGGATGCCTTCAACATCAGGCGGTGCGCTGACCTGATAACGATAGTTAAACAGTGGGGTGATGACCGCATCCAGCATCAGCTGCTGGTACAACGCTTTTAACTGCTGATGGCGTTGCTCCAGAACCGGGTGGTGCTGCAAGTCATTTAACTGTGCCAGCAACGCTTTCCAGCCTGCGGTGCCGGAGAGTATCGGCCACATCGGGTCGAGCCGCAGCCATGTCTCCAGAGTAAACATCGGTGCTTCCCCGATCAGCCTGTCGCCCATCATCAGGTCAGCCTGTGCCAGCGACGGATAATCCTGCCAGTTTTTCTCCGGGTGAAAATGAAGCGTCAGTTCACATCCCTGAGTGGCCAGCAGTTGCTGAAGTTTTGCCGCCATAGCGTGCAGCTCCACCGGCAGGTGGTAGTGCAGACTGAGTTGTCCAGGCAGGATGATATCGGGATCGGGCTGCCAGTCAGGAATGTGCCAGCCCGGCAGCATTTCACGGCTCGGCGTGATTAACCCTTCTTCTAATGGCAGTTGTTCAATGATGCCGGACTGATGTACCAGCGACATAATATGCCGTGCCTGAGCGGGCGAAAGCCCGGCGCGCTCACCTATCGCCAGGTAACAGAAGCCGAGGCTGATGCGCTGGCTGACCGGCTGAAGGGCGGTTAAATCCTGCTGCGCGCCAATCGCGATTTGAACGGGATGGCGGCAGCTGGTGCCCAGTCCAGGATCAAAAAGCTGTGGTGCAATCCAGTATTCAATCGCCTGCATCAGGGGATGCGTGGCGTGATACCAGCCGTGGCTCTCCAGACGCAGCAAAGCAGGCGAGTTGACCATCAACCGCCACGGCCCGGCGCCAATATCCGGGTTATCCGGGTGCGGCAGCAGGCAGGGGACACTCGCCAGTCGATGTGCCAGCCAGTTATCCTGGGTATGCAGATCGATGCGCAGGCACAATGCATGGGCCTGGATGACCGTCTTGACGCTGGACAACAGACGCTGACCGATCGGGCTGGCAAGGATCATTAGCAGCCGTTGTTGCAGTTGCCCGGCAGTGACGACTTCACCGTGATGCCAGCGCAACTGTGGACGCAAAAAGAAGAACCAGCTCAGGCCATCATCGCTCACCTGCCAGTGGTGAGCCAGATCCGGTACGGCGTCATCGCCTGACAGGCGGCTTAATCCGGCGAAGACCTGCTGGGCCAGATGCTGCTCTGCACGGCCGGGCTGCATGAGCGGGCGCAGGGGATCAAGAGAACGGTAATAGGGAATACGTAGCGTGGGCTGGTTGTTCTGCCACTGGCCGCCCATAAAAGGCTGTAGTAGCTGGCTGAGTTGCTCCGGGGCCAGCGGCACCAGCTGCAGTGCGTGCTGTGGATGACCGTTGTCGAGCTGCTGCAACATCAGTTCACTGCGCAGCGTGGAGGGAGATTGCAGGAAGGTCAGCAGCCCGCGTTTGCCGCGCCCCGATGATGCCTGCCACTCAACCCAGCCGCATGCCTGCCACTGGCGCAACAGGGTGCGTATATGCCGTTCACTGCAAAAACAGCAGCGGGCGATATCAGCGACATTGGTGGACTGAGGTTGTCCGGCGCTGTGTTGCCACAGACGCTGGTACTGGTTCAAACGATTGAGTTGTCTCATTTCACCTTAAACCCGGAACAGTTTAAAAAAAGTATTCACTATTAGTTCCGCAAATGCCAGAGGATACTCAGTGCAGATGAAAAACCCATCAACCGGAGAGAAAATGGTGCGTCTTGCTGCATTTGATATGGATGGTACGTTGCTGATGCCTGACCATAAGTTGGGGCATCAAACCCTGCTCAGTCTGCGCGCGCTCCAGGCGCATCCGGTACAGCTCACCTTCGCCACCGGTCGTCACTTTATGGAGATGCAACCGCTAATGAGGGATTACGATCTGTCTGCTTTTCTTATCAGTGGCAACGGCACACGTATTCATGATCCCTTTGGTGAGCTGCTTTATGCCAGCGATCTTCCACCGGAGGTGGCAAGGCTGGTGATCCACAGCCACTGGGATACGCGTGCCAGCCTGCACGTTTTTAATGACAATGGCTGGTTTACTCACGATGAGCTGCCTGAGATTTTACAGGCCCATCAGCTTTCTGATTTCCGTTATCAGGTCACCGACCTGCGTACCCTTCCCGAACACCAGGTGACTAAAGTCTGCTTTGTTGCTGATTATCAGGAACTTTGTGCGTTGAAAGTTCAGCTGAGAGAGGTGCTGGGGGATAGCGCACACCTCTGTTTTTCCGCGCAGGATTGTCTCGAAGTGCTGCCGCTGGACTGTAACAAAGGGGCTGCGCTGGCACATCTGACGACGAGACTCGGCGTGTCGATGGCGGAGTGTATGGCGTTTGGTGATGCGATGAACGATCTGGAGATGCTGGGGCGCGTGGGCCACGGTTTCGTTATGCACAATGCGATGCATGAACTCAAATCACAGCTGTCTCATTTACCGGTTATTGGCGATTGTGCGACACAGGGCGTGTCTCATTACCTCAACCACTGGCTTACCACACCACACCTGGTTTATTCCCCCGAATAATCAGCTCATTGGTCAGTGTGCCGGACAGGGATGTCCGGCTTTTTCGTTTTTAACGGCGCAAGATGGGTTTGGCCACTAGCGCAGGCTGGTGACTAGTCGCACCACGATACAGTGTCAGTAAAATTCCCAGCAGAAATGGCAACAGCAGCAGTAAGGATTCGCGGCTGATACTACTGCCATTGACGGCGCTTTCCAGCGTGATGGCGATCAGCGGGAACACCAAAAAGACCAGCGATGCCTGAAAGGGTTTGGCCGCCTGCTGTAAAGCAAAGTAGGCCAGAATACCGCCCACGCCTGCTACTACACCCAGATAAGCAATCGCCATCAGCGCCTGCGGGGCAAAAGTCGTGACATCGGGGGCTTCCGTCAGCCCTGCCAGCGTCAGCAGGACGCCCGCACCGAGGCAGGGCAGTGCGTTGTAGCTCAGCACTGAAATGCCGGCACAGCGTTTTTTACACTGAACGTACATCACGGCGTGGATCAGCACGGCAGCGATCAGCGCCAGAATCCCCTGAATCTGGCTTTCGCCGCTGTCGCGGGTTTCGTGCCACAGGATCGTGCTTAATGCGCCAAGGCTGATAGCCAGCCCCAGTAGCTGCTGCAGCGAGGTTCTTTCGCGCAGAAACAGCAGGGAAGCGGCCAGAACAGCGGCAGGCATGGTGGCAAAGATAATCGCCGCCAGGCTGGAAGAGGTATAGCGTTCGCCATAAATCATCAGCGTAAACGGAATGGCAAAATAGAACAGCATGACGCAGAGCTGAAAACCGCGCTGGCCTGCCGGAAACAGTAGCGGGGCTTTATTATAACGTGCCAGCAGCAGCAGCAGCGGAGCGGCACAGAGAAAGCGCAGGCCGGTGGCAAAGACCGGGGGAATGGTGGTGACGGTAATTTTCATCGCCATCCAGGTGGTGCCCCAGGTCAGGGCTACGGCACTGAATAAACCTATGATCAACAGGTTACGGTAAATGTTGGTATTCATCCTGGTCATCCCTGAGGGTCGTTGTGGTGAGTCAACAGATTAACCAAACGGCGGGGGAAAAGGTTGCTATAATAGTGCTGTATTTTTGGCCTGTAGGAGAAAGTTTTGCTACCAACACCGCTGGATAAAAAAGATCGCTTGCTGTTAAACCTGCTCCAGCAGGATTGCACGCTCTCTCTGCAGGCGCTGGCTGATGCTGTCAGCCTGACGACCACCCCCTGCTGGAAGCGCTTGAAAAGGCTGGAGGATGAAGGCTATATTCGCGGCCGGGTTGCGTTACTCGACGGTGAAAAGCTCGGGCTGGGCCTTACCGCCTTTGTTCTGATCAAAACTCAGCAGCACAGCAGCCTGTGGTTTCAGCAGTTTGTCGATGTGGTACAGGCGATGCCGGAAGTCATGGGCTTCTACCGCATGGCCGGTGAGTATGACTACCTGCTGCGCGTGCAGGTGGCTGATATGAAAAGCTACGATGGTTTTTACAAACGGCTGGTAAACGGCGTACCGGGTCTGATCGATGTCACTTCGAGTTTTGCGATGGAAGAGATAAAATACACCACCGCTTTGCCGGTTGCCCTTTAACCAGCCGATAATCAGGACATTTTTGTGCGACTTTTTAGCCAACTAAGCTGGTATTTTTTGCGCGAATGGCGCCGCTATCTCGGTGCGGTTTTGCTGTTAATCGTGATTGCCTTGCTGCAACTCCTGCCGCCACACGTGGTGGGAAAGATCGTCGATGGTGTCAGCCGCGATGGCATGAGCAATAGCCAGCTGATGATGTGGGTTGGCGTGATGCTGGCTACGGCAGTCGTCGTCTATTTATTGCGTTATGTCTGGCGCGTGCTGCTGTTTGGTGCCTCCTATCAGCTGGCGGTGGAACTGCGCGAAGATTTTTACCGCCAGCTCAGTCGCCAGCATCCCGGATTCTATTTACGTCACCGTACCGGTGACCTGATCGCCCGTGCCACTAACGACGTTGACCGCGTGGTGTTTGCCGCAGGGGAAGGCGTGCTGACACTGGTGGATTCGCTGGTAATGGGCATGGCCGTACTGATCGTGATGAGTACCCAGATTAGCGGCACCTTAACCCTGCTTGCCCTGTTACCGATGCCGATCATGGCGCTGGTGATCAAACGTTACGGCGACCAGTTGCATCAGCGCTTTAAACTGGCACAGGCGGCCTTCTCCTCACTCAACGACCAGACGCAGGAGAGCCTGAGCAGTATCCGTATGATTAAAGCCTTCGGCCTGGAAGATCATCAGTCAGGCCAGTTTGCGGCGATTGCCAAAGACACCGGAGAGAAAAACCTGCGCGTGGCGCGGGTGGATGCCCGCTTCGACCCGACGATCTACATCGCTATCGGCATGTCGAACCTGCTGGCGATTGGTGGCGGCAGCTGGATGGTCTGGCACGGCACCATGACCCTCGGGCAGCTCACCAGCTTTGTGATGTATCTGGGGCTGATGATCTGGCCCATGCTGGCGCTGGCGTGGATGTTTAATATCGTCGAGCGTGGCAGCGCCGCCTGGACCCGAATCCAGGCCATGTTAGCTGAAGCGCCTGCCGTGGTTGACGGTGACAAGCCGTTGCCAGAGGGGCGCGGTCTGTTGCAGATTTCGGTGCAAGAGTTTTGTTACCCAGGGGCGCAGCAACCTGCGTTGCGCAACCTGAAGGTTCAGGTTCAGCCGGGACAAATGCTGGGGCTGTGTGGCCCGACGGGATCGGGTAAAAGCACCTTACTCAGTCTTATCCAGCGCCATTTCGATATTGATCAGGGTGACATTCGTTACCACGATATCCCTCTGCCGCAGTTGCAGCTCGATGGCTGGCGCAGCCGACTGGCGGTGGTCAGCCAGACGCCGTTCCTGTTCTCCGACAGCGTGGCTAACAACATTGCGCTGGGGCGCCCTGGCGCCACGCAAAGTGAGATTGAGCACGCCGCACAGCTTGCCTTCGTCCATGACGATATTTTACGACTGCCCGAGGGTTATCAAACAGAAGTGGGCGAGCGTGGCGTGATGCTGTCAGGTGGGCAGAAACAACGTATTTCCATTGCACGGGCATTGCTGCTGAATGCTGAGATTTTAGTCCTGGATGATGCCCTCTCAGCGGTAGACGGCCGCACCGAACACCAGATCCTGCATAACCTGCGCAGCTGGGGGGAAGGGCGTACGATTATTATCAGCGCTCATCGTCTCTCTGCCCTGACCGAGGCCAGTGAAATTCTGGTGCTGCAGCACGGGCAGGTTGCGCAGCGTGGCGATCATGAGCAGCTGGCCGCCAGCGCGGGCTGGTATCGCGATATGTACCGTTACCAACAGCTGGAAGCGGCACTGGACGACGATGAAACAGAACAGGGAGCTGCGCATGGCTAATGTCACTCAATTGTGGCCAACCATTAAACGGCTGCTCTCCTACGGCGCGCCATGGCGTAAATCTCTGAGCCTGGCCGTGCTGATGCTGTGGGTGGCTGCCGCTGCCGAAGTACTGGGGCCGGTGTTGGTCAGCTACTTTATCGACAATATGGTCGCGAAACACCGCATGCCTGTCGGGCTGGCTGTCGGCCTGGTGGTCAGCTTCCTGCTGTTACAACTGCTGGCGGCGGCACTGCATTATTGCCAGGCATTGTTGTTTAATCAGGCCGCCGTTGGCGTGGTACAGCGCCTGCGTACTGATGTGATGGATGCCGCGCTGCGCCAGCCGTTGGGCGCATTCGATACCCAGCCGGTCGGGCAGATTATTTCGCGTGTCACCAATGACACCGAAGTGGTACGTGACCTCTACGTGACCGTGGTTGCCACCGTACTGCGCAGTGCAGCGCTGGTGGGGGCGATGCTGGTGGCCATGTTTAGTCTTGACTGGCGCATGGCGCTGGTTGCCATCACCATTTTCCCAGCGGTACTGATCGTGATGCTGATTTACCAGCGTTACAGCACGCCGATTGTGCGCCGGGTGCGCAGTTATCTGGCAGAGATCAATAACGGTTTCAACGAAGTCATCAATGGCATGAGCGTGATCCAGCAGTTCCGCCAGCAGGCGCGTTTTGGCGAACGTATGGGGGAGGCCAGTCGCTCTCACTATCTGGCGCGCATGCAGACGCTAAGATTGGATGGTTTTCTCCTGCGTCCGCTGCTCAGTCTGTTTTCTGCCATGATCCTGTGCGGATTGATGATGCTGTTCGGTTTTTCCTCGGTAGGATCGATTGAAGTCGGCGTGTTATATGCCTTTATCAATTACCTCGGGCGCCTGAATGAGCCGCTAATCGAACTGACAACCCAGCAATCGATGTTGCAGCAGGCAGTGGTCGCGGGTGAGCGTATTTTTGAACTGATGGATGCACCACGTCAGCCGTATGGCGATGACGACAGGCCACTTGCCAGCGGCAGCATCGATATCCGTGATGTGACCTTCGCTTATCGCACGGGCCGCCCGGTGTTGACCGATATTAATCTGTCTGTGCCCTCGCGCCATTTTGTCGCGCTGGTCGGGCACACCGGCAGTGGAAAAAGTACGCTCGCTAACCTGCTGATGGGCTACTACCCGCTCAGTCAGGGCGAGATCAAACTGGATGGCCGCCCGCTCGCTTCCCTCAGCCATGCAGCGCTGCGAGGTAGCGTAGCGATGGTGCAGCAGGACCCGGTGGTGCTGGCTGATACCTTCTTTGCCAATGTCACGCTGGGGCGGGATATTAGCGAAGATGCCGTCTGGCAGGCGCTGGAAACAGTACAGCTGGCGGCACTGGCGCGTGAGCTGCCGGAAGGGATCCATACGCGTTTAGGTGAGCAGGGCAATACTCTCTCCGTCGGACAGAAACAGTTGCTGGCAATGGCGCGGGTGCTGGTGGCAACCCCTCAGATCCTGATCCTGGATGAAGCGACCGCGAATATCGACTCTGGTACGGAACAGGCCATCCAGAAAGCGCTTCAGGCCGTGCGTCAGCGCACCACGCTGGTGGTGATTGCTCACCGACTGTCAACCATCACCGAAGCCGACACCATTCTGGTATTGCACCGTGGGCAGGCAGTGGAACGGGGTAGCCATCAGCAACTGCTGGCTGCGCAAGGGCGCTACTGGCAGATGTATCAGCTGCAACTTGCGGGTGAGGAGCTGGCAGTGGCAGAGGGCAGCTGAATCTCTTGCGTTACGCTGCACCAAATTCAGGCGAATAAACACGCAATAGCCCTACAAATGCACCGCCTTAACGCATAGCGCACCTTTCTGGTGCGTTTTTTCTATACTCATTTCTGTGCCTTCCCTTTCTTTGTGATCTGCGTCTCAGCCAGGACTCAGACCAGCCCTGACTAATCGTCTGAAAAATTCAGTTTTTTAAACTCTGGCACAGCCTTTGCTTTAATCATTTCGTGTCGCTGAAACAACCTATTTTTTTACCTGGAGGGGATCGTATGAAGCTGGTTACCGTGGTAATCAAACCGTTCAAACTGGAAGACGTGCGTGAAGCACTGTCGTCAATCGGCATTCAGGGTCTGACCGTCACTGAAGTCAAAGGCTTCGGCCGCCAGAAAGGGCATGCAGAACTGTATCGCGGTGCTGAATACAGCGTGAACTTCCTGCCAAAAGTAAAAATTGATATTGCGATTGCAGACGACCAGCTTGATGAAGTGGTTGATGTGATTAGTAAAGCGGCCTACACAGGCAAAATTGGTGACGGGAAGATCTTCGTTGCAGAACTGCAACGTGTCATCCGTATTCGCACCGGCGAAACTGACGAAGCAGCACTGTAATTCGGGGCTCAGAATTGTGATGGGATGGGACAAAATGAAAAAACTCGCTAAGTTTGGCCTCGCCGGTGTTGCTCTTTTACCGTCGCTGGCAATGGCCGCTGCCCCTGCAGTAGCTGACAAAGCTGATAACGCCTTTATGATGATCTGCACCGCGTTGGTGCTGTTTATGACTATCCCGGGTATCGCACTGTTCTACGGCGGCCTGATTCGTGCCAAGAACGTGCTGTCGATGCTGACTCAGGTTGCTATGACCTTCGCCATGGTTTGTGTGCTGTGGATGGTTTACGGCTACTCAGTGGCGTTCAGCGAAGGTAATGCCTTCTTCGGTAGTTTTGACTGGGCAATGCTCAAGGGCATTGCACCTACAGCGGTGATGGGCTCCTACTATCAGTATATCCACGTCGCGTTCCAGGCATCTTTCGCCTGTATCACCGTGGGCCTGATTGTCGGTTCCATCGCAGAACGTATTCGCTTCTCAGCATTGCTGATCTTTGCTGTGATCTGGCTGACCTTCGCTTACCTGCCGATTGCACACATGGTATGGGCAGGCGGCTTCCTGGCTCAGGATGGCGCGCTGGACTTCGCGGGCGGTACGGTTGTTCACATTAATGCCGCGGTAGCGGGTCTGGTAGGTGCTTACCTGGTGGGCAAACGTGCTGGTTTCGGCAAAGAAGCCTTCAAACCACACAACCTGCCAATGGTGTTCACCGGTACGGCTATCCTGTACTTTGGCTGGTTCGGCTTTAACGCCGGTTCTGCCAGTGCGGCGAACGAAATCGCAGGTCTGGCCTTCCTTAATACTGTGATTGCTACAGCCGGTGCGATGCTAAGCTGGACCTTCGGTGAGTGGGCGCTGCGCGGTAAGCCATCTCTGCTGGGCGTCAGCTCTGGCGTGATTGCTGGCCTGGTGGCTATCACCCCAGCCTGCGGCTATGTGGGTGTGGGCGGTGCACTGATTATAGGACTGGTGGGTGGATTAGCCGGTCTCTGGGGTGTCACCATCCTGAAGAAATGGCTGCGTGTTGATGACCCATGTGATGTGTTCGGTGTTCACGGTGTGTGCGGTATCGTAGGCTGCATCCTGACCGGTGTATTCGCCTCCTCTTCACTGGGCGGCGTGGGTTATGCTGAAGGCGTCACCATGGGCCATCAGGTCTGGGTACAGCTGTTCAGCGTAGGTCTGACCATCGTCTGGACTGCGGTTGTCGCCTTCATCGGTTTCAAAGTGGCGGATATGATTGTTGGTCTGCGTGTTCCGGAAGATCAGGAACGTGAAGGTCTGGATGTTAACAGCCACGGTGAGAATGCTTACAACCAGTAAGAAATTCCCGGGCTGAAGCCTGAAGAAAAGTCGTGCGTTAAAATACAATAAAAGACGAAGCGGGCCATGATGGCCCGCTTTTTTTATGCCTCTGGTTACGAGCGCTGGCGGATAACGCCTTCCTGCACCGTTGATGCCACCAGTATGCCCTGCTGGTTCCAGAACTCACCGCGCACAAAACCACGGGCACTGGAGGCGGAAGTGCTCTCTACGCTGTACAGCAGCCATTCGTTGAGGTCAAAGGGGCGATGGAACCACATCGAGTGGTCGATGGTCGCAACCTGCATACCCGGCTCCAGAAACCCTTTTCCGTGCGGCTGCAAAGATACCGGCAGGAAGTTGAAGTCAGACGCATAGCCCAGCAGATACTGATGAATGCGTTTATCCTCCGGCATGGTGCCGTTGGCGCGCAGCCAGGTATAGCGTACGGGTTCACTGACATGACCTTTGAGTGGGTTGTGGAACTCCACCGGGCGGATCTCGAAGGGTTTTTCGGATAAAAACTTATCACGTGCCTTTTCGGGAATGTAATGCGCCAGTTGGCGGGCAATGTCTGTTTCACAGGGGAGGTTGCCCGGCCCTGGAACCTCAGGCATCGTTTTCTGATGTTCAAAGCCGCTTTCTGGCCCCTGGAATGAGGCCGTCATGTAAAAAATGGGCTTGCCATTCTGCACGGCTTTTACCCGGCGTGCGCTAAAGCTCTGACCATCACGCAGGTTTTCCACATCATAAATGATCGCTTTCTGGCTATCGCCCGGACGCAGGAAATAGCTATGGAAGGAGTGGATAATGCGATCCTGCGGGACGGTTTGTTTCGCCGCATACAGTGCCTGGCCGACCACCTGCCCACCAAACACCTGGCGCAAGCCCAGATCTTCGCTTTGCCCACGAAACAGCCCCTCTTCCAGCGTCTCCAGGTCCAGAAGATTTAACAAGTTTTGTAGCGCCTGGCCCATATTCGGTTCCTCAATAGTTTTACCTTAACCAGTTTGCGAGATCCGACCAGTTAGCGTCAACGACTGTTTCTGCGATCTGTGTGGAAAGCCGATAAAGCCAGACTGGCAGTGCTTCCAGGAAAAAATCGGCAACTTGTGCCAGAATTAAAGCTACGCTGACAGTAAAAACTGTCTTTTGACGGTGGAGTGACTGCCGTAAGCATTGATCGAAAGGAGAAACTATCAATGAAATTTTGGCATGTATTAAGTGGTGCGGCGCTGGTTGTAGCGATTTCAGGCTGTGCTGATAAAAGCAAAGATGTGCCGACGCCGACGCTCGGCTCCCAGGTGGCGGGCCAGCAGACGACCATGCAACAGCCTAACGTGAGCGGTACGGTCTGGATCCGCCAAAGAGTGGCTCTGCCACCGGATGCGGTACTCACCGTGACACTGTCCGATGCTTCGCTGGCGGATGCACCATCGAAAGTGCTGTCGCAGCGTGCCGTGCGCACCGAAGGCAAGCAGGCGCCTTTCAAGTTTACCTTGCCGTTTAATCCGGCAGACATCCAACCCAAGGCGCGCATTCTGCTGAGTGCCGCTGTGACGGTCGATGGTAAAATGCTGTTTATTACCGATACGGTGAAGCAGGTCGTGACCACCGGTGGGACACATCAGGATCTGACCCTGGTGCCTGTGCCTTCCATGGCTGTACCAGCGCAGAGCGGAGCCAGCACAACGGTGCCGTTAACGTCACCAACGCAGGTTTCCCCTTCTTCTGCCGTACCGGCACCGACCTCACTGTAACGTCTGAACGCCCCGAAAGGGGCGTTACTACGGTTGCCAGCGGTAGCGTTTGAGATCGATTTTTCCTTCCGGGGAGACGTCAATCCCTTCGCTCATTAATGCACTACGCTGTCGACCCAGATCGTCACCTACCAGTGAGATCTCGCCTTTGCGGTTAATCACTCGGTACCAGGGAAGTTTACTACCCGCAGGTAAACGTTTCAGTATGCCTCCCACCTGCCGTGCGGCACGCGGAGACCCCGCTAACTGCGCGATTTCGCCGTAAGTGGTCACGTGGCCAAAAGGAATGGCAGCGACAATGTGATAGATGCGTTGTTGAAAGCTATCGTCTTCGAAGGTCATGGTGTTCCATAGCGGGGAAATAAACTGCAGATCGTGCAAGAAACCAACGTTCATCCCGAGGTGGCTTGCAATTGGCAGGGGCATCATTGATAATGCCTGCGCTCTGGTTACCCAGGGCACTCAATGGGGGCCCGGTTGGTTCTCCCGCAATGCTAATTTGTGAACTCGGTCAGATCCGGAAGGAAGCAGCCGTAACAGATGACGCGTGTGCCGGGATGTAGCTGGCAGGGCCCCCACCCAATTCTGCCCTTGCCAGCTTTTCCCGCCCTACTCAAATCAGCCCAGCCACAGACTCATTAGCGAACAAACTTCCATACCGCTACCGGTATCTTGTCATAAAGTTTATTCATGGTGAGTTCAGCCAGACGGTGATCGGCAGCAGAATAAAATATGGCTAATTCGTCATCAGATAATTCGTACTTGTTCTTTTCAATCACGCGCTCAAGCGTGTCGATAGAACGACAACGCCTGAGGCGCATAAGATAATCAGTTTTCGTTAAAAGTTTGTCTGTCATTATTAAACCGTAGAAAAAGTAATGGGTTGCTAAAAGGAATGGCTGGTCTGCGTTCGACTCGTTGCACATTCTTCTGCGAAAATGTTGAACAGTCTCTTTGCTGATTTCTGCCAGCGCTGTAAGTCCTGAGCATTAATGCCGTAATTGCTGAACAACATGAAGGTGTCATCAAGGTATTCATCAACCTGAGTTATCAGATCACTATCCTCAATGTGCTTAATTTTGTAATTCATCGTGAATGCTGCAATATGCTCAATCAGATCGTTAAGCTGTAGATTGGCAGCAGAGGTAGGATCATTAACCCAGCCATGATGGCTATCGCCTAAAGTCGCAAGGCTTTCATCGTACAGGCTTTCACTCAAGAATTTAAGCTGGGCAATATCATGCCTTCTCGGCGAGTATTCGTCCATCTTTTTCCCCTCCTAAGCTTGCGAAACATGCTATTTGACCGCACTTTTAAACATGGTGTGCCAGGAAGTGATAAATAAAACTCAACTAAGGTTATCTATACAAAATATAACTAATTTTAAAATAAACGTTAAGCATTTGACTCATTATTACAATTCATCAGACATGGCATTACGCTCGTTATCAATGAAATCAAACACCAGCGCATCTGCGTTAACGCTAAAATTGACCGACTGGTGGATTGTTTCAAATGCATCAATATCCAGGCAGGCATTGAACACGTTCCAGTGAAAACTATAGTTAAGTTTATAACGCGATTGCTCCAAATGTTCCAGGGAAATAATTCTGATACTGCCGGGAACATATCGCGCATTTGATGAATACCATTCAAGAGATCCCACAAGGTCATCTTCTATTTTGGGAATTATCTGTTGTATCTCTTGCGTTAATTCTAGTGGATCAATCTCATCTTGACGATATTTTAACAGTACGGTTTTGCGCATTTTTTCTCCACAGAGTTAATGTTTACTAATCAGGGTAATTGTCGCTGACGGTAAAATACACCACTGTATAAATGAAGTGTAGTCTATGGTTATGATTTGTCAGTTAATTATTTTATCGCTAAATGCTTTCGTGGTGAAAGATGTAATGACTTGTTGAGTTTTATTAATATATATATGAGCGCGTTCCTTATCTTGAGGTGAAATACTTAGATACATTTTTACTTTACCGTTACTGCCCGATTCGCGCTATTTTGTTGTTATGTTATAACATTATAGTGTTACTCCTATGAATTCCTCTCCCCTGTTTTTACGCCTTGGCACGCTGCTGAGTTGCCCGGCGTGGCTGCGCATGGTCCTTACCGTGCTGCTGGTGAGCCTGCTGTTCCTACTCACCTGGTGGGCAATTATCTGATGATCGTACTCAATCAACTTGTTGTTGGCTATCAGCACCGTGCAGTAACCCCGGTGCTGGAGGGGGGATTTTCTCATGGCAGCATGACGGCGCTGGTCGGTGCAAACGGTTGTGGCAAGTCAACACTATTGAAAACCTTATGTGGGATGTTGCCTGCTGTTAGTGGATCGGTCAGTTTCACCACGCCGCGCCCCTCCATTGCCTGGCTGCCACAACACTCTGACATTGAAAAAAGCTTTCCGCTTACCGTGTTTGATCTGGTGGTCATGGGGTTCTGGCGGCACTGCGGCTGGTTCAGAGGGATCACCCGTCAACAGCGTCAACAGGCTCTGTCTGCGTTGGATCGCGTTAACATGCTTCCCTTTGCGGAAGCGGCTCCGGGCACGTTATCAGGAGGTCAACTCCAGCGCGTGCTGTTTGCCCGACTGCTGGTGCAGGATGCTGAATTACTGTTGCTGGACGAACCCTTCAGCGGCGTTGATAGCGACACCATTGCGCTGCTGCTGGCGTTGCTGGCAGAGCGCCATCGGGCGGGCTGCACAATGATTGTTGTTCTGCATGATATGGCGACGGTGGCACAGCATTTCCCACAGGTACTGCGTCTGAAAGAGCAACACAGCGAGTGGTCATGCCGCGACTGCGGGGTAACCGGGCTGAACTTCGGCCGCAGTGGAGGCGCCAGCGCATGATGCTGCTGCAACCTTTTATTGAATTTGGTTTTATGCGCCGTGCGCTGGTTGCCTGCGTGGCGTTGTCGCTCAGTGCCACTCCACTGGGCGTCTTTCTTCTACTGCGCCGCATGAGTCTGGTAGGGGATGCGTTATCCCATGCGGTTCTGCCCGGTGCGGCGATTGGCTATTTGCTTTCCGGTCTCTCACTGGTGGCGATGGGCATTGGTGGTGCCATCGCCGGGCTGACGGTTGCACTTTTGTCCGGTGCAGTGAGTCGTTATACCCCTTTGCGCGAGGATGCCAGTTTTGCCGGTTTCTACCTCGGCTCACTGGCGCTGGGCGTCACGCTGGTGTCATTGCGAGGTTCCAGCGTGGATCTGTTGCACGTGCTATTTGGCTCGCTGCTGGCAGTGGATGTTCCCTCTATTGTGCTGGTCAGCACCATCAGTGGCGTTTCGCTGCTTATTTTTTCTCTGATCTATCGACCGCTGGTTATTGACGCGTTTGACCCCACTTTTTTACGTGCCCAGAACCGTTGGGCTTCACCACTTGTACACGGCATTTTCCTTGTGCTGGTCGTGGTGAATCTGGTGGCAGGTTTTCAGGTACTCGGTACGCTGATGAGCGTAGGGCTGATGATGCTGCCAGCGGCCAGCGCACGTTTCTGGAGTCGGCACCTCTCCGGCACGTTGGTGGCGGCAATGCTACTGGCGACGGCCGCCAGCTTTGGTGGTCTTTACGCCTCATTTTATCTCTCATTACCCGCCGGGCCTGCTGTGGTGCTCAGCGCGGCAATTTTATTCTTTATTTCTATTTTAATCGGACCTTGCGGCGGAATTTTTTCCTCACGCAAAACATTGTCTATGGCGAAGGAGTAAGCATGAAGAAGTTACCTGTAGCGCTGGCGTTATCAGCATTAATGGCCGCCCCGTTGGCGATGGCAAAAACAGTAGAGGCAGTCGCCAGCTTTACCGTGCTGGCAGACATCGTGAAAAATGTTGGTGGTGAGCATGTCGCTGTCAAAAGTCTGGTAGGGCCAAATGGCGATCCGCACAGCTTTGAACCCACGCCGAAAGACAGCCAGGCGCTGGCTCATGCCGATGTGGTTTTTGTCAGTGGTTTGGGGATGGAAGGGTGGATGGACCGCCTGATTACCGCATCTGGCTACAAAGGCCAGACGGTGATTGCGTCCAGTGGGATCAATACCCGTAAGATGGAGGAGGATGGCCAGACCATTACTGATCCACATGCCTGGAACAGTATGCAGAATGGTGTGACTTATGCCACCAATGTGATGAATGCGCTGATTGCCGCAGACCCGGAGGATGCGGATTATTTCCGTCAGCACGGGAGCGCGTATATTGAACAATTGAAGCAGCTGGATAGCTGGGCGCAGAAGGCATTCAGTACAATCCCGCAGGAGAAACGTAAGGTACTCACCAGCCATGATGCGTTTGGTTATTTCGGCCAGCGTTATGGTGTGAAGTTCCTGTCACCGGTGGGTTTCTCTACGGAGTCAGAAGCCAGCGCCTCTGACGTTGCCGGGTTAATTACCCAGCTGAAGCACGAAAAAATCCACGTGTACTTTATTGAAAACCAGACCGACCCGCGTCTGGTGAAACAGATTGCGTCCTCGGGTGGCGCTAAATCGGGCGGAGAGCTTTATCCAGAGGCGTTGTCTGCAAAGGGTGGGCCTGCTGACAGTTACGTTGCAGCGTTTAAACATAATGTGAATGCGATGGTCAGCAGCATGAAGTAAACCGTGTGCCGGGTTCGCCCGGCCACTGTTTTAAAGAGGCTGGCTGAGACTGCCGGTTTAAGAGCTAAAAAAGGGGATTGCATAAGCAATCCCCTTTGGCATGACGACATGGTGACAGTTATCAGCGTTTCTTCCCGCCCCGGCCCTGTACGGCTTTGAAGCGTGGGTTACTCTTACAAATAACAAATACACGGCCGTGACGGCGAACAATCTTGCAATCTTTGTGACGTTTTTTGGCCGAAGCCAGTGAACTTAATACCTGCATTATGGCTCCTTATTTTTTCATCGCGCCAAGGAAACCGCCAAAACGCTGACTGAAGCGTGCTGCGCTGCCTTCTTTAGCAAAATCTTTCTGTTTACCGGTGTAATAAACGTGCGAGGCAGAAGATACGTCCAGCAGGACGTATGGCATCTGTTTGCCTTCGTGTTCGATCGTACGGTCAGTTTTGATGGTGGAACCCACCACAAAGTAAGCATCAGCCGTGGTGTCATGGAATACCACCTTGCGGTAAGCAGGATGAATACCCTGTTTCATTTTCTACCTCTAATGTAATGTTATAATATAACATCAGTATGCGCCGCTGATTGTTAAATTGCAACCGCAGAAAGGGCAGAGAAAGAGCAAAAAAAAGAGGCCACCCGAAGGCAGCCTCTCATTCATATCAACTCAGCGTTGATCAGTGATGCTGTGAATCAACCGGATGACTGTGTTCCAGATCCTCTTTGTCCTTACTGAAGCGGCGGCGAACCACCACGAAGAACACAGGAACGAAGAAGATCGCCAGGACGGTTGCAGTAACCATACCACCCATTACGCCCGTACCCACGGCGTTCTGGGCACCGGAGCCTGCACCGCTACTGATTGCCAGCGGGAGAACACCCAGGATAAAGGCCAGAGAGGTCATCAGAATTGGACGTAAACGCATACGCACCGCTTCCAGTGTGGCCTCAACCAGCCCTTTGCCTTCTTTTTCCATCAGGTCTTTAGCAAACTCGACAATCAGGATGGCGTTCTTCGCCGACAACCCTATGGTTGTTAGCAGCCCCACGACAAAGTAAACGTCATTACTTAACCCGCGCAGGGTGGTGAAGATCAGCGCACCGACCACACCCAATGGCACCACCAGCATGACAGAGAATGGAATTGACCAGCTCTCATACAGCGCTGCCAGACACAAGAACACCACAATCAGAGATATGGCATACAGCGCCGGGGCCTGGTTACCAGACAAACGTTCCTGATAAGACATACCCGTCCAGTCATAACCAATCCCGGTTGGCAGCTTCGAAGCCAGATCCTGCATCAGGTCCATTGCTTCACCCGAGCTTTTGCCCGGTGCTGGTTGCCCCAACAGCTCCATTGATGGAAGGCCGTTATAACGTTCCAGACGTGGCGAACCATAAACCCAGTTAGCCGACGCGAAGGCGTTAAATGACACCATCTCGCCGCTGGTAGAACGCACATACCAGCTGCTGATATCGCCAGGCAACATACGGTAAGGTGCTTCACCCATCACGTAGACTTTCTTAACGCGGCCACGGTCAATGAAGTCATTGACGTAGGAACCACCCCAGGCTGCTGCCAGTGTGGTGTTGATATCAGACAGCGATACCCCCAGCGCCTGTGCTTTTTCCTGGTCGATAGTCAGTTTGTACTGCGGTGTGTCTTCCAATCCGTTAGGACGAACACCAACCAGTACATCGGGATGTTGGGCAATCATACCTAGCAACTGGTTACGTGCGGCAGTCAGTTTTTCATGACCCAAACCGCCCTGATCAATCAGCTGGAAGTCAAAGCCTGTTGCCTGACCCAGTTCAACAATTGCTGGCAGGTTGAACGGGATCACCATCGCATCTTTAATGACGGAAAGCGCGCCCATTGCCCGCCCGGCAATCGCCGGAACCTTATTATCGGCACCAGGGCGATCTTCCCAAGGCTTCAGACTCACGAAGGCAATACCGGTGTTCTGACCACGACCTGCAAAGCCAAAGCCGTTTACGGTAAACACTGAGTTAACCGTGGCTTTCTCTTTATTCAGGTAGTAATCCGTCACCTGATCCAGCACTTTCTGAGTACGTTCCTGAGTCGCACCGGCAGGGAGCTGAGCCATTGTGAGGAACACACCCTGATCTTCTTCCGGCAGGAAGGAGGTCGGCAAGCGCAGGAACAGGAAGGCCATGCCCACGAAAATCAGCAGATAAATCACCAGATAACGACCGGTGCTACGAACGATGTGGCCAACGCTATCGGTATAGTGATTGGTAGTCTTGTCGAACAGGCGGTTAAACCAGCCGAAGAATCCAGTCGTCTTACCGTGATCGCCTTTCGCAATCGGTTTCAGCATCGTGGCACACAGTGCAGGGGTCAGAATCAGCGCAACCACTACCGACAGCACCATCGCAGAAACAATGGTAATTGAGAACTGACGGTAGATAACGCCGGTAGAACCGCCGAAGAACGCCATCGGGATAAATACGGCAGACAGCACAAGGGCAATACCAACCAGCGCCCCCTGGATTTGATCCATCGATTTACGGGTAGCTTCTTTCGGCGGCAGGCCCTCTTCGGCCATGACACGCTCGACGTTTTCCACCACCACGATGGCGTCATCCACCAGCAGGCCGATGGCAAGCACCAGCCCGAACATCGTCAGTGTGTTTATCGAATACCCGAAGGCGCTGATAATGGCAAACGTCCCCAGCAGTACGACTGGCACGGCGATCGTAGGGATCAGCGTGGCGCGGAAGTTTTGCAGGAACAGATACATCACCAGGAACACCAGCACGATAGCTTCGATCAGCGTCTTCACTACTTCGTTAATCGAAATCTTAACGAACGGCGTGGTGTCATACGGGTAAACGATTTTCATCCCGGCAGGGAAGAAAGGTTCCAGCTTGGTGAGTTCGGCTTTAACCGCAGCGGCAGTATCCAGGGCGTTAGCACCGGTCGCCAGCTTAATCCCGAGACCGGAAGCCGGTTGTCCATTATAACGGGCAATAATCTCGTAGTTTTCACCACCCAGCTCAATGTGCGCGACATCACTCAAACGTACGCGTGAACCGTCACTGTTAACCTTCAGCAGAATCTTACCGAACTCTTCTGCTGATGTCAGACGCGTCTGCGCAATGATGGAGGCGTTAAGCTGCTGGCCTTTCACCGGAGGTGAACCACCTAGCTGACCTGCTGCCACCTGGGCGTTCTGAGTGTTGATGGCACTAATGACATCAACGGGAGTGAGTGAGTAGTTATTGAGCTTGTGGGGATCCATCCAGATGCGCATAGCGTACTGTGCACCGAACAGCTGAGTATCACCCACGCCTGACACTCGACTGATAGGGTCTTTAATATTCGACCCGACATAGTCGGAGAGGTCGTTCTGCGTCATGGTGCCGTTGTCATTGATGAAACCGGCGACCATCAGGAAGCTGCTGGAGGATTTTTGAACCTTAATCCCCTGTTGTTGCACTTCCTGCGGCAGTAGCGGCATCGCCAGTTGCAGTTTGTTCTGCACCTGTACCTGGGCGATGTCAGCATTAGTCCCTGATTCGAAGGTCAGCGTCAGCTGCAGCGTCCCGGAGGAGTCACTGCTGGAGCCCATATACATCAGGCCGTCGATGCCGTTCATGTTTTGTTCGATAACCTGCGTGACGGAGTCTTGCAGTGTTTTCGCATCAGCACCTGGGTAGGTTGCTGTGACCTCAATTGCCGTTGGAGCAACGTTTGGATATTGCTCGATCGGTAGTTTAAGAATCGACAGCGCACCCGCCAACATAATAATGATGGCGATTACCCAGGCAAAGATGGGGCGATCGATAAAAAACTTAGCCATGTCTCAGTGGCTCCTGTTAAGACTTCGGTTGTTCAGACTTCGCCTGAGACTCGGAACCTGCTTTGGCGCTGTCATTGCTGACTTCCTGAGGCGTTACCGCTGCGCCAGGTTTCACGCGTTGCAGACCGGTTACAATCACACGATCGCCATCTTTCAGACCAGCAGATACCAGCCATTTGTCACCAAATGCCTGGTCGGCAGTCAGATTACGGACTTCAACCTTGTTGTCCGCGCCCACGACCATAGCAGTTGCCTGACCGGTTGGCGTACGGGTAACACCCTGTTGAGGAACCAACAGCGCATTCGGGTTGGTGCCTTCATCCAGACGGGCGCGCACGAACATACCTGGCAGCAGGCTGTGATCAGGGTTCGGGAACACGGCACGTAATGTGATGGAACCGGTGGTTTCATCTACAGTGACATCAGAGAATTCTAATGTTCCGCTCTGGGCGTATTCGCTACCATTTTGCATCAGTAGTTTGACTTCAGCTTTACCGTCGGCTTGCTGAAGTTTGCCGGCATTCAGCTCATCACGCAGGCGCATGAAATCTTCGCTGGATTGGGTCACATCAACATAGATAGGGTCAAGCTGCTGTACGGTTGCCAGCGCAGTGGTTTGCGCACTGGCGACTAACGCGCCTTCCGTCACCGACGATTTACCGATGCGACCGCTGATAGGCGAGGTCACTCGAGTATAGGCGAGGTTGATGCGTGCAGTTTCTACTGTGGCCTGAGCAGCCTGAACGGCAGCGGCGGTCTGGCTTTGCGTTGCCATTGCCGTGTCATAGTCCTGCTGGCTGATGTACTTGGTGCCTAACAGCGGTTTGTAGCGTTTTACCGTTAATGCGGCAATTTGTGCATTGGCTTGTGCCTGTGCCAGATCACCTTTTGCGCTGCTGTAAGCCGCTTGATACGTGGCGGGGTCAATTTGATATAAAGACTCGCCGGCCTTGATATCGCTACCCTCAACGAAGTTACGTTTCAGAATAATGCCAGATACCTGTGGGCGAACTTCTGCAATACGGAACGATGAGGTTCGACCTGGCAGGTCGGTAGTAATTTTAAGCGGGGCGCTTTTCAACGTTGTGATACCCACTTCAGGTGCCTGTTGTTGCTGTCCGGCCTGCTGTGATTCTTTGTTGTCACAACCCGTTAGCACTAAGCTGCCTGAGAGCATCAGAACGGCCGCCAGAGGCGTTAACCCTCTGTTTTTGTTCATAAATAAACCTCGAGTGTTCGATATCGATTGTTCAATGGATTACAAACCCATAAACCCATTGCTGCGTTTAAATTATGGTCGTGATATGGTACATACATTCGGAAATGTATGTAAGTCTAACTCTTTGTAAATCACACCCTCATGGCACGAAATACCAAACAACAGGCGCAGGAAACGCGCAATCACATCATCGATGCGGCTATCGAACGTTTTTCTGAACATGGCGTTTCCAAAACGTCACTGGCGGATATTGCCTCAAGTGCTGGCGTGACGCGGGGTGCAATCTACTGGCATTTCAAAAATAAAACTGATTTGCTGAATGAAATCTGGGCGCAATCCGAATCCGGAATGGCGGACCTGGAGCTTGAGTATCAATCAAAATATCCTTCTGATCCACTTTCTGTTATGCGTGCAATGTTGCTGTATGTCCTTGACGCAACGGCCAGTGACCCAAGAAGACGTGCACTTATGGAAATTATTTACCATAAATGTGAGTTTGTTGGAGAAATGACTACCCTACAACTGATGCAACAAAATCTCTATCTGGAATGTTATGAAAAGATAGAAGAGGTTTTAGCTCAGTGCATTGATGCAAAACAACTACCCGAAAATCTGGACACTCGACGTGCTGCCGTTGTGATGCGTGGCTACATCAGTGGCATCATGGAGAACTGGTTATTTATGCCAGACAGCTTTGATTTGGCAAAGGATGCGCCACAGTTAGTATCGACGCTTATTGATATGCTGGCGCTCTGCCCAACGCTACGTAAGCCAATATAATCGCTGATTATGACTGGCTGGCGACTTTCTGTTCAAAATCCCGCCTTACGATCGCCAGCGCAGCCAGTACGATTTCTGGTGCGACGTGATTTTCTTCCAGCAGCATAATCAAATCAACGGCGAGTTTGACTTCTTCCGACGCGGTTTCCAGCGACATACTTTCTCCTTTATTTCTGAACCCGCACCATGAGTGGTCAGATACGTAAAATTTTGACGATGCCCGTCATCAGCAGTGCCCCCACCAGCGCCGTCAGCATTGTACGCGGGTCGAGGGTGGCAAGCGTTCCGCCATGAATATAAGTACTGATATAGCCGCCAATCAATGCCCCCACAGCGGCAAGCACCAATGTGGGCACCAGACCACCCGGGCGGCCAGGAAAAAAATAGCGAGCAACAAAGCCCACCAGAAGACCGATGATTATCCAGGAAATCAGACCCATTTCTGCTCTCCAGCGACATAGAATATGATTATTATAGTTCCCGATCTGGCAAGGGATAAGACGAGGCTAACTGCTACGTTCGCGATTTTCAATGTTGTGTTCAATTCGCTTGATGGCTTGCAAGCAGCGTTGTAACCGTCCCTCCAGAGCAGCCACTTCACGCTGTAACTGTTGCTGTTGCGCCAGCGTTTCCTGCACGGCCAGCAGGCTTTCACGGTCGATGATCATGGCACGTAAGCGACGTTCAAAATCCTGATGCTCTGCCAGTTTTTCATACAAATTCTCTTTGACCGGAACCGGGCGTGATTCGCTGCGACGCATTTTCTGCGTCGCCAGCTCACGTTGCAGGGCGCTCATCTGCATTACCACCCGTTCTGCCATCCAGGCCACGCTCTCCATGCGGTTATCACGTACGCTTTGTTTGAGCTGTTCCATCGTCTGGCGGACTTCCAGTAAGTAATCGCCCAGTCGCGTGGTGTGGCAGTGAAATAATTTGATATCGAAGCGCGCCTGCGCAGTGCGATTATTGGCATGAGGTTCCACGGCACGCGCAAGTTGTTCGAGTTGCATATCGAGTTGTTGCAGTAAACCTGCGCTTTTCATCTTATTCTCCGTGGTGGTAATGCGCTGTATGATACTCTGATTCTGAGACATTTTTCCGGGTGTGCCATGCAACGTTACATTCTTATTGTTTTGGGCTGGCTCGCCGTGGTGTTAGCCACGTTGGGCGTGGTGTTGCCGTTGCTGCCAACCACGCCATTTTTGCTGCTGGCCGCCTGGTGCTTTGCCCGTTCTTCACCGCGTTTTCATTACTGGCTGCTGCACCGCTCAGTATTTGGTCGATATTTGCGCCACTGGCAGCAGCACCGGGCGATGCCTCCAGGCGCCAAGGGCAGGGCGATCCTGTTTACGTTGCTCACCTTTGCTTTTTCGCTATGGATGGTCAAGATCCTTTGGGTGCGCCTCTTACTGTTGGCGATCCTCTGCGCACTGCTGGTGTTTATGATTTGTTTACCGGTGGTTGACGAAGGGCAAGAAAAGTTGTGATTTTGCTTAACGCGGTTGCAATTGTCCGGCGGTTTGCATAGATTTGGTCGTTTTCGTGCGCGGCTTCCCCTCAACGTCTGAATTTCACCCGGCAACCCTGCCGCAGAGTGAAATGAAGCTGCGCGAGTCAGATTTGTATTTACCAGGCATAACATTATGACCGCGACTGCGCAGCAGCTTGAATTGATTAAAAACAGTATCAAAAGCATCCCGGATTATCCTAAGCCGGGTATTCTCTTTCGTGACGTGACCAGCCTGCTGGAAGACCCGAAAGCGTTTGCATTGAGCATTGAACTGTTGGTTGAACGCTATCGTGACGCTGGCATCACCAAAGTAGTGGGCACTGAAGCGCGAGGGTTCTTGTTCGGCGCCCCGGTTGCGCTTGGACTGGGCGTAGGTTTTGTGCCGGTGCGTAAGCCGGGCAAACTGCCACGTAAAACCTTTGCTGAAACCTATGAGCTGGAATACGGCACGGATACGCTGGAACTGCACTGTGATGCGATTCAGCCGGGCGATATTGTGCTGGTTATTGATGACCTGCTGGCAACCGGTGGCACCATTGATGCAACGGTGAAGCTGATTCGTCGCGCCGGTGGCAGCGTGAAAGATGCTGCATTTATCATTAACCTGTTTGATTTGACGGGCGAATCTCGCCTGAAAGCGCAGGGTATCGAAAGCTACAGTCTGGTGAACTTCCCCGGTCACTAAGCTTGATGAGGTCGGGTTAACCCGGCCTTGTTACCACTCCTTCTGTTTCCCGCTTCCATATCCATCAGCCAACATTCCCAATACCATAAATGCGCTGGCCCGCAGTTCGGCACGATTCGCGGCGATCGACTGATTCCCTGCTTTAAAATACGACAGCTATCATCATCAGGCTGTGAATTCACAGGGTTCAGGGAAGAGTGAAATGAAAAAAATCACCACTGCATTGCTGCTTTTTCCCCTGCTTGCCGGGGCTGAAGAGGTTGCTGCCAGTACACTACACAACACGTTACAGCAGGACTACCCACCAGAAAGCGTCAGTGGGCGGCATTCTTTCACGTTGGGTTACACCGAAAGCCACATCTCACATTTCAGCACAATGAAAGGGGCCAACGCCAAGTATCGTTATGAAATCCCGGAATTGCCTCTGAGTGCGATGGTCTCTTTTAGCGGCATGAGCGGTAGGGGGAGCCAGAGTGTCGGGGTAGGAGACATCCGAGAGGTAAAGCACCACCGCGTGCGTTACTACAGCCTGATGATCGGGCCTGCGTGGCGGGCGACGAACTGGGCCAGCCTTTACCTGCTGGGAGGGGCGGGCTGGGAAAGCAGCACTAACAGGACTGACTACCATAACCCTGGCGGGGACAGTTCCGGGCGCTATAAAATTTTTGATGCGCGCTTTGCCTGGGGAACAGGAGTGCAGTTTAACCTGATAGATAACGTAGTGGTGGATGTCGGTTACCAGGCCGGGCACGTGCAGAGGACGTCCAGCAACGGGTTTAATGTTGGGGTGGGGTATCGCTTCTGATTTGAATACGAAAAGCGCAAAAAAGGGCAGCGAAGCTGCCCCTGGGAACCATTAGAATGTGACCCTGATCCCGGCATGAATGATGTTATCGGTGATGTGCGATGACTCATTCAACTGGTAGTTAAGGCGGTAAGACAATTGGTTGTGAGACAGCTCAACGCCAATGTTACCGGTGAACACCGAATGATCGGTGATGCTTGAATCGGTCATTGAGTAACTTGCTTCCTCACCCGGTAGCCAGCTGCGGCTTTTTGCTCTGACATCACCGCTGTTGCCGGTCCATGTCAGGTCCAGTAAAGGCTTAACCTGATAGCCTGTTTTGGTTGTGAACGTTTTAGACAGTGAAACGCCCAGCGGGAATGACCAGATATCCTGCGCGTCGCCCGCCGTTTCAAACAAGCTTCCCAGTTGGTTATGCGTAGTGAACCCCTCGCTTTTCAGGCGCGTATAACGTATGCCCACATGCGGTGTCACATCGGCCAGTTCGTTATTCCACTGATAACTGGCCCTGATGCCACTGCTCATCGCCCAGCTGTTCATGCTGGCTCGCAGTGACCCACCATCCACCTCTGCTGAACTTTGCTGCTTCATTCTGTTACGGCTGCCGGTGTAGCTGACATCTGCCATTACATTCAGCGCACCCTGCTGCCAGCTGCCATACAGCGAGCCTCCCCAGAAGTTGAAGTCATTGCGCGTCGGACTGACGTTGCCGTGACTGGTACTTTTACCCCCGCCCGCATTCAGCGCCAGACCGGTGGTCACCATGCCAAAATCACTAGCATCAAAGCGGTAATCACTCCCTAATGCCAGTCCACCGAGATTCGCGGAAGAGCGAGCCTGCCAACGTCCTGAAGAGAACCCTCGTGAACTGCTGTTATCGGACAGCAGCGTTGCCCACAGAGTAGCGCCAGTCGCTGCCTGCGCCTCTGGCATCAGTGCAATGCCAGAAAGATGATGCTCAACCGCCTGGCCAGCAGCTGACAGCGCCATAAAGGTGCTGTGCTGAACGCCAACGATAGAGGCGATATGCAATGCGGACTGCACAATTTTGCTGGCGATAACATCTTCGCTGATATAGCGGATATCCATTGTCTGAGAGATGAAACGCTGGCTCGCATCATCAGAGTGAGTATTCACACCTTGTGTTTTAGCCATATTGGCCATCAGGTCCTGTGTATCCTGCGGCAGAAGCGTCTGGCTGTTCCGTTCAGCGGTCAGATGGTGGGCGTTACCTTCCGCATTACTGCCCATATTGAACAGGCGGCTGCTGCTGGTAATATTCTGTTGTTGCCAGAAACCATCAGTCGCATTGCCTCCTTCGCTGGCAATGAAACTTTCCCCAGTTTTTAGATTGTCATCTGCAATGACCAGCATCTTCGCACCGGAGGCCACGCTACCGTCTCCGATCAGGAGGGCGGATGAACCCTGGTCCACATAGGGTTTCGCGGAAACAATAGTCAGCGATGCATCATCGAATCGATTCAGATGGCTGTTGCTGCCAATGCTCCAGTGAAGATCCGGGCTGGACAAATCGACAGTTTCACCTGCCGCGATAGCTAGCGTGCCGGCAAACGGTGCGGACTGTTGTTGTGCCATCCACCCGGCACCTCGCTGCCAGCGTTCAGCGTTCAGTTCACGTGTTCCGATAATCGCTGTTCCCTGGCCCGTGACATCCAGCTGCCCCTGTGAGGCGTCAAGATGCGTACTGGCTAACATCCCGCCGTTAACGCGTAGCGCTCCGGAGTGCAACCCGGTGTGTTCGGTCGTGAAGATGCCACCAGTTTGCAGGTACTGGTTTTCACTGCCGTAGCGAGTGTCCGCCTGGCCAATGGTTAAGCTGTCTGCGGTGTAGTTACCGCTTTCGATGGTGAGCTGGCCACTGCCCGCAAGACCGGATTCAGCGTTCTGTCCACCCTCTTTGCCACCGAGCACGATGTCAGTGGCGATCTGGCCGCTACTGTTTTTTAACAGAGCGGACCCATTGCCACCGTTGCCACCGTTGCCACCCAGACCTGCATCAGTACTGTCGGTCGCGGTGCCACCATTGCCGGCCAGGTTGCCGTTTGCCCCCAATTGGAGGAAGCCGCTGTTAGTAATTTGACTATCCTCAACATTCAAGGTGGCGCTGCCGCCGTGACCGCCTGCACCGCCTTGACCACCGATAGCATCTGATGCGCCATTTCCGCCAGCGCCACCGCTGGCCCCGTCAGCTCCGAGGGTCATCGAGTTAAGCGTGAGGTTACTGGCTTTGACGTTGATTGCGGCATTGCCACCATTGCCGCCAATGGCACCAACGCCGCCATCTCCACCGATACCACCGATACCACCGATACCACCGATACCGGATGGTGAGATACCCTTTATGCCCGTTGCCGCGCCGTCACCACCGCGAGAACCTTTGCCCCCAGCACCGCCAGCCTGTAGAGGATTTTTTACCGTCAAGTGAGTTTGGTTTAGTGTCAATTCGGCATGCCCACCCTGAGCGCCGTTGCCACCTCCATTTCCCATTGAACCGGCACCGCCCTGACCACCGTTGCCCCCTTTACCACCGCTGCCTCCGGTACCACCTGTACCACCAGAACCGCCTGGGTGTGTATGGCCAGAAAACTCATTGTAACCATCCTTACCCTTCTGGCCGTCGGCCCCGGCGCTGCCAGCACCAGTACTTTGCCCACCGTTGCCGCCCTGACCACCAGAAGAACCGTCACTGGCAGCGCCAGCATGACCACCTGCCCCCCCTAAGATGATCTTATCAGCAGAAAAATTACCGTTATTTAGCGTGAGCTTGCCGTCACCGCCTCCGGCAGCCTGGCCTCCGTTGCCACCTTGTGAACCGTGTGACCCATCAGCACCGATACCCCCCGCGCTGCCTGCGCCACCATTGCCACCGTTGCCACCATCGCCACCATTAATGTGCTCTTGATTACTCCCGTCGCCGCCGTTACCGCCATTGCCAGCGTTACCCCCTTTACCGCCATCGCCACCGGTGCCTCCGGGACTGCCAACGGAGGACTTACCCGCTGTCCCCCCATTTCCACCGTTGCTGCCCACAGTGATCGAGTTAAACGAGGCATTGCCACCCTCAACGGTTAGTGTCCCACTACCACCAGTCTGTCCGGAAGTACCGTTGCCCCCCTTAGTGCCGCGGGTACCGCTGGTGCCGTTACTGACTGGGTTGGCATTGCTACCTGAACTGCCATTTTTGCCATTATTCTCGTTATAGTCTTCACCGTGATCGCCATTCTGGCCATCATCACCCTTGGCTCCGTGACTCCCGTTACCTGCACTTCCGCTCAGGCCGGCATCCCCCCCATCACCGCCGTTGCCACCTTTACCACCTAGCGTAATCGTGTGACTTCCTGTCATTTGACTGATGGTCTGGGTTTCATTCGTTCCTGGCGCTGCACTCTTACGTTTACTGCCCGTCACACCAGCTACCCCTTCTTCTCCTTTGGCTCCCGCAGTTCCGGCTACGCCAAGATGGATCTCAGCTGCGGTGACTGATGTAACAGAGAGGGTGCTAAATACTGGCAGCGACAGAAGTGCCAGCGTAGAAAGGGAGGAAAGCAGGCTATGTTTTTTAAGTGGAAAATCGGTGAGCTGTTTAGCTGTTGTAGGTTTCATAAATTAATCCGTTAATAAGTAGAGATCCTTGTGGTGCGGCGACTTTTTGAAAGAAAGGCAGCACCTATTCTCCAGCAGCATGGAATACCGAAGGATTGCGTTATCAGAGGTGTGGAAGTGTTGGTGCACTGTTAATCCTTTAAACGTCAGGGGGAAAGCACATCCTGTGCTTTGGAAGCAAAAATCAGGGACAATCTGCCACATCCTTCGGCGGGGGAGTTAGCACTTAGTGTTAATTTTAGTGGTAAAACGAATTTTGGATTTATTGTTAATTGATGGGCTTTTTTCGCCCGTTTGCACTGAAAATGAGCGGGCTTGTACGGCAAAATAAAGCGTGTAACAGCATGGCGACAGATAGACCTTCTGTTATAGTACACTCCCTTAATCCGCTAATCTGCCGTGAACTCGGTTGATTTTGCTGATACCCGTCAACAGGCTAAACTGCGGTTTCTCAAGGTTTGGGTAAGTAATTTTTAAAATAATGATGAAGTCTTAATGAGCTATCAGGTACTGGCCCGCAAGTGGCGTCCACAAGCGTTTACTGAGGTAGTCGGTCAGCAACATGTTCTGACCGCGTTGGCTAATGGTTTGTCCCTTGGCCGCATCCATCACGCGTATCTTTTTTCTGGCACTCGTGGCGTCGGAAAGACCAGCATCGCCCGTCTACTGGCAAAGGGACTGAACTGTGAAACGGGCATCACGGCTACCCCTTGCGGACAGTGTGATAATTGCAGGGAGATCGAACAGGGCCGTTTTGTCGATCTGATTGAAATCGACGCCGCCTCGCGAACGAAAGTGGAAGACACGCGCGATCTGTTGGATAACGTGCAATACGCCCCGGCACGCGGTCGTTTTAAAGTTTATCTGATCGATGAAGTCCACATGCTCTCGCGTCACAGCTTTAACGCGCTGTTGAAAACGCTGGAAGAACCCCCTGAACACGTCAAATTTTTACTGGCGACCACCGATCCGCAAAAACTGCCGGTAACGATTTTATCGCGCTGTCTGCAATTCCATCTGAAAGCGCTGGATCAGGAGCAGATCCGTGGTCAGCTTGAGCACGTGTTGCACGCCGAGCAAATCAGTGCTGAAACCCGCGCATTACAATTGCTGGCGCGTGCCGCCGACGGCAGTATGCGTGATGCACTGAGCCTGACCGATCAGGCTATTGCGATGGGGCAGGGGCAGGTCACCACCTCCACGGTCAATGACATGCTGGGTACGCTTGACGATGAGCAGCCGCTGGCGATGATCGAAGCATTGGTCCATGCCGATGGTGCGCAGGTTATGGCGTTACTTAACCAGGCCGCTGCGCGCGGTGTTGAGTGGGAAGCGCTACTGGTAGAAATGCTGGTGCTGCTGCACCGTGTGGCAATGATTCAACTGTTACCTTCTGCACTGGGCGACGATATGGCCGCCATTGAACAGCGGCTGCGTGAGCTGGCGCGGGTATTGCCGCCTGCTGATGTTCAGCTCTACTATCAGACGTTGTTAGTTGGCCGAAAAGAGCTGCCTCTGGCACCGGACCGCCGGATGGGCGTGGAAATGACGCTGCTGCGTGCACTGGCTTTTCACCCTAAAGCGGTGATCGCCGATCCGGTCGCGCGCCCGACCATGACATTGCAGACCCAGGCAGAACCTACAATAGAGCCTGTACCCCACTCGGTTGCATCGTCACCGGTTCAAGATGCGCCACCTTCCCAGGCATTACCCGACTCCACCAGCCAGCTCCTTCAGGCGCGAACGCAACTGTTGCGCCACCAGGGGGCGAGTAAGCCAAAAAAGACTGAGCCGGCAGCGCAGGGCGCGCGGCCGGCGAGTTCGGCACTGGAGCGCCTTGCTGCGGTTACCGAACGCGGGCAGCAACGCCTGCAACAGGCCGCAGCTGAAGTGGTTCCTGTAAAGGAAGAAGCGTATCGTTGGAAAGCACAAAACCCAACAGAAGTGAAGACGGAGTCGGTCGCTACGCCAAAAGCATTACGTACCGCGTTGGAGCATGAAAAAAACCCGGAGCTGATGGTCAAGCTGGTGGCTGAGTCGCTGGAACGCGATCCCTGGGCCGCTGAAATTGCCTTGCTGACCATCCCAAAGCTGGTGCAGCAACTGGCACTGAATGCCTGGAAAGAGCAGACTGATAGCGGTATATGCCTGCATTTACGCACAAGTCAGCGCCACCTGAACTCCCCGTCAGCGCAAAAAGCGCTGAGCGAAGCCTTGAATGCGACTGCCGGACACCCCATTGAATTAACCGTGGTGGAAGATGATAATCCTGCTGTGCTGACGCCGTTGGAATGGCGGCAAAAAATCTATGAAGAGAAGCTGGCGCAGGCGCGTCAGTCTATTATCTCTGATACTCATATTCAGACATTGCGTCGGTTTTTCGATGCTGATGTGGATGAAGAAAGTATCCGACCTGTTTAACCCGCCGCATCGCAGCTACGTTGATGCGGCCTGAGCTGAAGAGAGAGAACTTATGTTTGGTAAAGCCGGATTGGGCAACCTGATGAAGCAGGCCCAGCAAATGCAGGACAAAATGGCCCAGGTGCAGGAAGAAATTGCTGCAATGGAAGTGACCGGTGAATCTGGCGCTGGCCTGGTGAAGGTCACCATTAACGGTGCTCACAACTGCCGTCGCGTGGAAGTGGATCCAAGCCTGCTGGAAGATGACAAAGACATGCTGGAAGATCTGGTAGCAGCGGCCTTCAACGACGCAGCGCGCCGTGTGGCAGAGACCCAGAAAGAGAAAATGGCAGCAGTATCAAGCGGTATGCAATTGCCGCCTGGCTTCAAGATGCCATTCTGATGCAAACCAGCCCGCTCCTTGAAGCATTAATGGAGTCGCTGCGTTGCCTGCCAGGCGTTGGGCCGAAGTCGGCGCAGCGCATGGCATTCCAGCTGTTACAGCGTGACCGCAGTGGCGGGATGCGCCTGGCGCAGGCGCTGACGCGGGCGATGTCGGAAATCGGTCACTGTTCTGATTGCCGCACCTTCACCGAACAGGAAATCTGCACCATCTGCGCCAACCCACGGCGTCGGCAGAATGGACTGATTTGTGTCGTAGAAAGCCCGGCGGATATCCATGCCATCGAACAGACCGGGCAGTTTTCCGGCCGGTACTTTGTACTGATGGGGCATCTGTCACCGCTGGATGGCATTGGACCGAATGATATTGGCCTTGACCGTCTGGAACAGCGGCTGGAAAAAGAGACCATTGTTGAAGTTATCCTTGCGACCAACCCGACAGTGGAAGGAGAAGCGACCGCCAATTACATTGCCAGCCTGTGTGAACAGTATGGCGTGGAAGCCAGTCGTATTGCTCACGGTGTTCCGGTGGGTGGTGAGCTGGAGATGGTTGACGGTACGACGCTTTCACATTCGCTTGCCGGGCGTCAAAAGTTTAAATTCTGAACAATCAACGGCACGAGTCCTTCGTGCCGTCTTGAAATCCTCCAGGTCACCCCCATTTAATACCTCAACGTTCATCATCTGTTTTTAGTTGAGGTAGCAATGACCATGAAAGGACAAGAGACACGTGGCTTCCAGTCAGAGGTAAAACAGCTTCTGCATCTGATGATCCACTCACTCTATTCAAATAAAGAAATCTTCCTGCGTGAGTTAATCTCTAACGCCTCAGATGCCGCTGACAAGCTGCGTTTCCGTGCGTTATCCACCCCGGATCTCTATGAAGGCGATGGCGATCTGCGTGTGCGCGTCGCAGTAGACAAGGAAAATCGTACGCTGACGCTGAGTGATAACGGCATCGGTATGCGTCGCGATGAAGTCATTGAAAACCTCGGTACCATTGCGAAATCCGGCACCAAATCTTTCCTCGAATCGCTGGGTTCTGACCAGGCAAAAGACAGCCAGCTGATCGGTCAGTTCGGCGTCGGCTTCTACTCGGCGTTTATCGTCGCAGATAAAGTGTCCGTGCGTACCCGTGCCGCAGGTGCTGCGGCCTCAGAAGGCGTATTCTGGGAGTCCGCCGGTGAGGGTGAATACACCATCGCCGACATTGAAAAAGCCGATCGCGGTACCGAAATTACGCTGCATCTGCGCGAAGGCGAAGACGAGTTCCTCGATGCCTGGCGTGTGCGCAGCATTATCAGCAAATACTCAGATCACATTGCACTGCCGGTTGAGATCGAAACCCACAACGAAGAAGACAACACCACCACGTGGGAAAAAATCAACAAGGCGCAGGCGCTGTGGACGCGTAACAAATCTGAGATCAGCGCAGAAGAATATAATGAGTTCTACAAGCATGTCGCTCATGACTTCACCGATCCGCTGACGTGGAGCCACAACCGGGTAGAAGGCAAGCAGGAGTACACCAGCCTGCTGTATATCCCGGCCCAGGCGCCGTGGGATATGTGGAACCGTGACCACAAACACGGCCTGAAACTGTACGTGCAGCGCGTGTTTATCATGGATGATGCTGAACAGTTTATGCCGAATTACCTGCGCTTCGTTAAAGGGCTGATTGACTCTAACGATCTGCCATTGAACGTCTCGCGTGAGATCCTGCAGGACAGCCGCATTACTCAGAGCCTGCGCGGTGCGCTGACCAAGCGTTCCCTGCAAATGCTGGAAAAAGTCGCGAAGGATGACGAGGAAAAATACCAGTCATTCTGGCAGCAGTTTGGTCTGGTCCTGAAAGAAGGCCCGGCAGAAGACAGCAGCAATGCCGAAACCATCGCGAAACTGCTGCGCTTTGCCAGCACCAGCAGCGAAGGCCCGGCGCAAACCGTGTCGCTGGAAGACTATGTCAGCCGCATGGTGGAAGGGCAGGAGAAGATTTACTACATCACTGCCGACAGCTATGCCGCCGCGAAAAGCAGCCCGCACCTGGAGCTGTTCCGTAAGAAAGGTATCGAGGTTCTGCTGCTCTCCGATCGCATCGACGAATGGATGATGAGCTACCTGACCGAGTTTGACGGGAAAACCTTCCAGTCAGTGAGCAAAGCGGATGATGCGTTAAGCAAGCTGGCTGACGAAGAGACCGAAGAGCAGAAAGAAGCGGAAAAAGCGCTGGAGCCGTTCGTGGAACGTGTGAAAACGCTGCTGGGTGAGCGCGTCAAAGAGGTGCGTCTGACACATCGTCTGACCGATACTCCAGCCATCGTCACCACCGAAGCGAACGAAATGACCACCCAGATGGCGAAGCTATTTGCCGCTGCGGGCCAGGACGTGCCGGAGGTGAAATACCTGTTTGAGCTTAACCCGGACCACGCGCTGGTGAAACGTGCAGCCGATACTGAAGACGAAGGCCGCTTCGCTGAATGGATCGAGCTGCTGCTGGATCAGGCTTTACTGGCTGAGAAAGGATCTCTGGAAGATCCAAACCAGTTTATTCGCCGCATGAACCAGCTTCTGCTGGGCTAACGGGTCACGGGCGAGGCGTGCCTCGCCCCTGCGTTATGCCACAATAATCTGTAGGGGTCGGGCATGCCCGACCCTGTTTTATTCCCGTAAACACCAACGCAATGGGTTATTCAACATATACTCCCGCACGTTATACAACTCATCCTCGTCGCGAATCACCCGATCCCAATATCCTCGCTGCCATACAGTTAACCCCGCATGTATGCGACGTACTCTATTCGTCACTGCCGATTTATAGCTGCCCACGAGCGTCGCGACCGAAAACAGGTATCTCTCCGGTATCACTAAGATACAGTGCAGATGGTCGGGCATAATGATACTGCTGTCGATCTGGCAACCGGGAAAATGGTGAGGTAATGCGTAAAGATAGTCTCGGGCGATGATACCGAATGGATTGAGATAGCTGCGATAATCCAGGCAGTGGCCGAACAGTGGCCTTCTTTGCTGGCAGCACAGTGTCAGGTAGTAGTATCCGGGCTGGTGATAATCATAGTGTTTAAGGCGCAGAGATTTCCTTCGTTGCATGACATCCTCCTTTTTTAGGAGCATATCAGTACCGGATATGTTGCGTATTTTCGGCCTAAATATTGTCAGCGCGGCTCGCAAAAAACAACGGGCGAGGCGTGCCTCACCCCTACGATATACCGTGATGCTGTACCGGGCGAGGCGTGCCTCACCCCTGCATTATGCTGCAATAATCTGTAGGGGTCGGGCATGCCCGACCCGTTTTATCCTGCAATTGACGCCTCTTCCAGCAACCACCGCCGAAACAGCTCAATCTCCGCTTCTTCTTTGCGTGCAGTCTTAGCCATCATCCATGTTGCGCGATCCACCTCTGCAAACCCCAGCGGAGCAATCAACGATCCGTCACGGATCTCTTTTTTGACCAGGATCTGCGGCGTCATAATAATCCCCATCCCGTTACGTGCCGCCTGAATCGCCAGCGTCAGATTGTCGAAATGACGTCCCGCCCAGAAATCGCCCCGCGCCCCGGTTTTCTTCGCCCACTCCGCCCAGGCGTGCAGTTTGGTATCGGCATGCAGCAGCGGCAGGGTGGAGAAGTCTGTTTCGTAGGTAAAGCGGTGGCTGAACTTCGGGGCGCATACCGGGCCAATGTAGTCGACGGTAATCAGCGTGGCGGTAATATCCTCCTGCAACGGCTGCTCGTGGCTGACGATCAGCACATCGGTGTGCTCGCTGCGTACCCGCTCAATATCCACATGGGTCTGAAAGGTGAGGGCAATATCGCTATGTCGTTCAGAGAAACGACTGATGCGAGGGATCAGCCACTGCGCGAGAAAACTGGGGGCACATGAAATGGTCAGGCTGTGCAGATTGCGCGCGCGGATTTTCTCACAGGTCAATTCGATGTCACGAAAGGTCTGTATACAGCACACTTTCAGACGTTCTCCGTCCGGGGTCAGCTGCACCCGGCCACTCACGCGCAGAAACAGTGGTTTACCCAGCCACTCTTCTAACTGCTTGATTTGATGACTGACAGCACTGTGAGTCACATTCAGCGATTGTGCCGCCAGACTGAAGCTTTGATGCTCTGCCGCCTGATGGAAATAGCGCAGGGCGCGCAGTGAAGGAAGACCAGACATAATCATACCTTGTTAGAAAAACTAACAAGTAGTGTCTGTTTATATCATTTTCAAGTCCAGCATAATTTCCCTACTCTGGCTTCCTGGTCGGGGTGCTGTCCTGTCAGCCACCAGCAAACACCCCCTTCTGGTTTCTCTCGTTACACAGCCGTATTTTCCCCTTGTCAGCCCACGATTACATTCATCATCTATGCGAAGGAAAGGAAAATGACAAATCAGCATTCTGTAAAAACACAGCTCGTCATGTTTACCGGCGGTCGTGATAGCACCCTGGCAGCGTGTTATCTGATGTTACAGGGTATTCCTGTACACCTCTGGTCAGGAAACAGCGGATGTTCACTGCATCGTGGCATTTTGTCGCACCGTGTTGATGAATTGAAAAGCCGGTTTGGTGACTTAGTCGTCGCCCACACCATTGCCGATATCAGCGGCGCTTTCCGCTCAATTGCGATTGAACATCTGGAAAGTGACATTCTGAAATATCGTAAAAATCTGGTGCTGCTGGGAGAGAAACTGGCAATCCATGCCCACCTGGTCGATTTCTGCCACCGTAACGATATCAACACCATTAATGATGGCATCACCCATTATCAGATGGAGTTCCCGGAGCAGCGTCAGGTCGCGAAAACCTTCCTGATGGAGATGATGGCGCAGTATGACATCAACTATCAGTCGCCGATTTATGAGTTTGCTCAGTCAGCGGATGACGTGAAATATCGCCTGCTGCAACTGGGTATTTCGACCAAATCGCTGGAAGGGATCAGCATTTTCGCCGACAGCTTCTCCACGCCGAATGATGATGTGATCCTCGCTTACCTGCATGACAAAGCGCCACTGGCACACAACATCGTCCGTTTCCTGTCAGGTGAAACCCTGATGACGCCTGTGCTGAAAACCAGCGCCGCTGCCTGAATCTGAACGTCAGAGGTGGCGTAACCTGCGGGTTATGTCACCCGGAGCCTGAGATGAAAATAATCGTTAAATGCGCGGCCATTATTATTTATCAGCGTTCGCTGTTACTGACCCGTAAACGCGGCACCGAGATTTTTATCTCACCTGGCGGTAAGCCGCTGGCCGGAGAGGACCATCTGAGTTGCCTGAAGCGTGAGCTGCAGGAGGAACTGGGTGTACAGATCAAAGGTTTCCGGCCTTTTGGCCTGTTTCACGGTCAGGCCGAATTTGAAGCGATGGCCATCGAGAACCATGTTTACCACGTTGAAATCGACGGGCAGCCACGCGCGGGTAACGAAATCGAAGAGATTGCGTGGGTGAATTACCGCCGGCCTCCCTGTGAAATCGCGGTCGGGTCGATCTTCCGTGACAACGTTATGCCACTGCTTTTCCAGCAAGAGTTGATAAATTAATGGACGCATCCTCACTTTCCCCTCAGTTACAGCAGATCCATGGCGATCGGTTTTATAAGCGAGCTTCTATGCTGAAAGACGAACTCCGGGAAGAGCTAACCCGCATATACCAACTGCAAGAGTACGATCTGTTTTTTGTTCAGTCGGTACGCGTCGGTCTGGTGATCTTGTCGCATCTGTTTCATAAGCAGGAAACCACGCTGTGCCTGGCGAAACATGCGCACTATCAACCCATCACTGAGCTGTTTAGCCCACCGGCCTCGCATTTAACCGAACCGGGCAGTGTGCCGATCATGACTCACGTCAACCCGTATACTGGTGAACTGAACAGTCTGAAGGGCAGTAAAGGTAAAGGTGTGGTGGATGCTTCACACAGTTTTGCCACCAACCGCCACGGCGAGCTGATTGCGGACAGTTCCATTTTCGTCGCTCCTCTCCATAAACATGCTTCGTTAACCATCGGTCTGGCGATTATCGCCCTGCGCCCTGAGGACTTCAGTACCTTGATGCGCAGCGAACTGCGTTTGTTTGAAGAGTCCACATCATCGGTAAAACCGCTGGAAGAAGCCCTGCAAAACGTACGCAGTACCCACTGGCAGCCGTATAACGTGGCTCAGGTCCGGCCTGTGCAGCTGAAAGATGTCGCGGGTAGGGACTTCACCTCAATCAGCGCACCGGGTTTGCCCTTTAGTTGTTTCCCTGTACCTGCGCTCAGCGAGAGTCTGCAACAGCAGGTAAAAGCGGCAGGGGCCAGCTATTTCCCTCATGCTAACACCCTGCGTTTGTCGTGCTGGGTACGTGGTGACGGCAGTGAGCCGGTCGATATGACGGAGCAGGTAGAACACAAACTGAGCACTCTGTGGGAGGCGAAATGAAAAATACCTTTGCCGTCAATGGCAATATGATTGGCATCATGGGTGGCGTGATCCTCAGCACGGATTCAGTCTTTATCCGCATGATGGGCATTGAAAACTCGTGGCTGATCGTGGCCCTGCGCGGGCTGTGCATGTGGGGTGTCTGCCTGCTGATGTGGGCCTTTTGGCGCCAGAGCCGCTCTACTCTTGGCACGCCGTGGCTGACCAAAGACAATATTCTGTCGGCGCTGTTTTTCTGCATCGCTTCCGCCTGTTTTGTCAATGCGCTTAACCGTGGCAATGTGGCGACGGTACTGGTGATTATCTCGTCCACACCATTTATTTCGGCCCTGATTACCCGCCTGTTCTTTAAAGTGGCTATCGATCGCAGCGTGATGCTGGCCTCGCTGGCGGGTATTGTCGGCGTGGTGATTGTGATGTCAGGTCGTGGCCTCGGCCATAATGGCATCGCCAATGTCTATGCGCTGGGCACGGCAGTATCGATGGCGCTGGCGTTTATCTTTACCTCACGCGTGAGCGGTGGCACGGCGGGATTACCTTCACTGGGGGCGGTGCTGGCATCGGTGCTGATTATGCTGTGGCCAGATTCCAACATGGTCGATAATCTGAAAGTGTTGTCGGCTGCGCAATATGGTTGGGTGATTGCGGAAGGGGCACTGATTATGCCGCTGGCAATGGGTTTAATCACGTTATCAACGCGTTTTGTCTCTCCGGCCAATGCCGGGCTGTTTTTACTGCTTGAAACCGCGCTGGCTCCGCTGTGGATGTTTCTGTTTATGGATGAAATCCCGACAATTCAGGCAGTTATTGGTGGTGCAATCATCATCGTTGCGGTGATTTCTCAAACGCTGTATGCCCGCCGTCAGGTATCGCTACAACGTTACGCCGATGCAGGATAACCGTGCCCTTCCTTGTGGACAGCGGGCCAAAATGGTATGTTCTTGCCCTCAGATAAAGTGATCAATTAAGCGATTCGCAAGGGGATTTACGCAATGCGTATTATTCTGCTCGGAGCTCCGGGTGCAGGTAAAGGGACTCAGGCTCAGTTCATTATGGAGAAATACGGTATTCCGCAGATCTCCACGGGTGACATGTTACGCGCCGCTGTTAAAGCAGGTTCGGAGTTGGGTCAGAAAGCCAAACAGATTATGGATGACGGTAAACTGGTGACTGACGAACTGGTTATCGCGCTGGTCAAAGAGCGTATCGCTCAGGAAGACTGCCGTAACGGTTTCCTGCTGGATGGCTTCCCACGTACCATTCCTCAGGCGGATGCCATGAAGGAAGCGGGCATTAAAGTAGACAATGTGCTGGAATTCGCCGTGCCTGATGAACTGATCGTTGATCGCATCGTTGGCCGTCGTGTACATGCGCCGTCTGGCCGTGTGTACCACGTCACTTACAATCCGCCGAAAGTGGAAGGTAAAGACGATGTGACCGGTGAAGAGCTGACCATCCGTAAAGATGACCAGGAAGCTACCGTACGTAAACGTCTGGTGGAATACCATGAGATGACGGCTCCGCTGATTGCTTACTACAGCAAAGAAGCCGCCGAAGGTCATACGGCTTACCACAAGATCGACGGCACCCGTAAAGTGACTGAAGTTAGCGCAGAGCTGGCTAAAATCCTCGGTTAGTGCTTTTTGAGCCAGGTGATACCCTGGCTCAATGACAGCAATTGGTTTATCCCCCGCTTTTTTCCGCTAGAATAAGTCTCGTTTTCATCCCCGATGATGCCGTAAAAAGGAATAACAATGAGGCAAGACAAGCCCGGCGTGTTACTGGTTAACTTAGGCACACCCGATGCACCTACCACACCTGCCGTAAAACGTTATCTTAAACAGTTTCTTAGCGACAAACGCGTGGTCGATACCGCGCGCTGGTTGTGGTGGCCGATCCTGAATATCGGCATTCTGCCGCTGCGATCTCCGCGTGTGGCAAAACTGTATGCTTCCGTATGGATGGACGAAGGTTCCCCGTTGATGGTTTACAGTCAGCGTCAGCGCGCTGCGTTGGCCGCCCGGCTGGATATGCCGGTGGCACTGGGGATGAGCTACGGTAATCCGAGCCTGAAAAGTGCTATCGATGACCTGATGCAGCAGGGCGTTAATCGCCTCATCGTCCTGCCGCTTTATCCGCAGTTCTCCTGCTCGACCGTCGCGGCGGTATGGGACGGTATTACCGACGTGTTCGCCGGTTACCGCAGCCTGCCGTCTGTGCAGTTTATCCGTGATTATGCTGAGCATCCGGCCTATATTGCGGCGTTGAAAGCGTCGGTTGAACGTTCTTTTGCGCAGCACGGCAAGCCCGACCTGCTGGTCACCTCTTTCCACGGCATCCCGCAACGCTTCGCCGATGAAGGCGATGACTATCCTGTGCGCTGCTATGACACCTTTAACGCGCTAACGGCCTCACTGGGGCTGGGCAGCAGTGAAGCGATGCTGACGTTCCAGTCACGTTTTGGACGTGAGCCGTGGCTGATGCCTTACACCGATGAAACCATGAAATCCCTGCCGGCCAAAGGCGTGAAGCATGTGCAGATTATGAGCCCGGGCTTTTCATCTGACTGCCTGGAGACGCTGGAGGAGATTAACGGTGAGAACCGTGAGATTTTCCTCCACGCGGGGGGGACGCGTTTTGAATACATTCCGGCGCTGAATGATGATGAAGAACACATCACCATGATGCTGGAGCTGGTAAACCAGTACCGCTAAAACACCGGGAGGCGACGTCTCCTGGTCGTCGTCACAGAGCGCAATTGTGCTATAATTGCGCTCTGAACCCCTTCTGTAGCCTGCAATGATGAAATTCCCCGGTAAACGTAAATCCAAACACTATTTCCCCGTCAGTGCGCGTGATCCCTTACTACAGCCGGTTCAGCCGGAAAACGATGCGGCTAACAGCTGGATTGTTGGTATCGATCAGATCCTCGTCGACATTGAAGCGAAAGTGGATGATGACTTTGTGGCGCGTTATGGCCTGAGTCTCGGGCACTCGCTGGTCATTGAGGATGACATTGCAGAGGCGTTGTATGCCGAGCTGCTCGATAATCAACTGATTACTCATCAGTTCGCGGGCGGCACCATCGGCAATACGCTGCACAACTATTCGGTACTGGCGGATGACCGTTCAGTGCTGCTGGGCGTGATGTGTAATAACGTGCAGATTGGTGGTTACGCTTACCGTTACCTGTGTAATACCTCCAGCCGAACCGATTTGAACTATTTGCAGGGTGTGGACGGGGCGATTGGCCGCTGTTTCACGCTGATCGGTGATAACGGTGAACGTACCTTCGCCATCAGTCCGGGGATGATGAACCAGTTACGCCCTCAGAGTATCCCTGAAGAGGTGATTGCCGGGGCATCGGCACTGGTGCTGACCTCTTACCTGGTGCGCTGTAAGCCGGGTGAACCGATGCCTGAGGCGACCATGCAGGCGATTCACTGGGCGAAGAAGCACAACGTCCCGGTCGTCCTGACGCTGGGGACCAAGTATGTGATTGCCGATAATCCACAGTTCTGGCGTGATTTCCTGCGTGAGCACGTTTCTGTGGTGGCAATGAATGAAGATGAAGCTTTCGAGCTGACCGGTGAGCGCGATCCGTTGCAGGCCGCGAATATTGCCCTCGACTGGGTCGATCTGGTGCTGTGTACTGCCGGGCCAAACGGTCTGTATATGGCGGCCTTCACTGAAGAGTCCGGCAAACGTATCACGCAGCATCCGCTGTTGCCGGGGGCGATCCCGGAGTTTAACCAGTATGAGTTCAGCCGTGCCATGCGCCAGCAGGACTGCACCCAGCCGCTGCGTATTTTCTCCCATATCGCACCTTATATGGGCGGGCCGGAAAAGATCATGAATACCAATGGGGCAGGGGATGGCGCACTGGCGGCGCTGCTGCACGATATTACCGCCAACAACTTCCATCGCTCGAACGTGCCGAACTCCAGTAAGCACGGGCGCAATTATCTCACCTACTCCTCGCTGGCGCAGGTGTGCAAGTATGCGAATCGAGTGAGTTATCAGGTGCTTAATCAGCATTCACCGCGTTTAACGCGCGGATTGCCGGAACGGGAAGACAGTCTGGAAGAGTCATACTGGGAGCGGTAAGGGACAGGATGTCAGGTTGTGCTAATCATTGGCACGGGGCGACCGGAAAAAAGGGTCGCCCCCTACGTATCGCCGCCGCATCCACGGTTGTGCGGGTTGTCTCGATTGACGTAGGGGCTGACCTTCTTTTTTGGCCAGCCCGTAATTGCATTCGTATCAGGCTTAAATCGGGCATTCCGCCGGGGTTTCCACCGGACTCAACAGCAGCAAGTTCAGCATACTGTTGGCAATTTCCCGCTCGCCCATCACCACACGATCCGCACCGCGCTCCATAATATAATCCACTTCATCGTCATAATGCGCACGGGCAATAATCTCAATGTTCGGGCGCGTTTCGCGAGCAGCAATAACAATCTCTCCGGCTTCATAACCGTTAGGAATGGTCAGCAGCAGCCAGCGTGCGCAGTCCAGGCGCGCCAGTTCCATAATGTCGCCGCGTGCGGCGTTGCCCAGGACCGATTTGATCCCCTGCTCACGTAGGGCCTCGACACGTGGACGGCTGTTCTCCACCACCACAATCGGAATACCGGCTTCCATCAGACGGCTGCCCAGCAGGCTGCCCACGCGACCAAAGCCGACAATCACCGCGTGATTACACAGATCCACCGGGATCTGCTTCTCTTCTTCGATGGCTTCTTCCATCGTCTGCTCTTCGATGGTTTCGGTTTTTTCCAGATAGCGTTCCAGCACCGCAAACAGAATCGGATTCAGCATAATCGACAGGATCGCCCCCGCCAGTACCAGATTACGTCCACTGTCAGGCAGCAGATTCAGGGAGATGCCCAGGCCCGCGAGAATAAAGGCGAATTCACCGATCTGCGCCAGGCTGACGGAGATAGTCAATGCGGTACGTTTGGAGTGGCCGAACAGCATCACCAGGAACAGTGCCACCAGTGACTTACCAAAGACGATAATCGCCAGCGCACCCAGTACCGCCAGCGGCTGCTGGATAAGGATCATCGGGTCAAACAACATGCCGACGGACACGAAGAACAGCACTGCGAAAGCATCGCGCAGTGGCAAGGTATCGTGCGCGGCCCGGTGGCTCAGTTCCGATTCGTTCAGCACCATACCGGCAAAGAAAGCCCCCAGTGCGAAGGAGACATCGAATAACTCGACGGCACCGAAGGCAATACCCAGCGCCAGTGCCAGCACGGAAAGGGTGAACAGTTCGCGCGAACCGGTCGCCGCACTGCGCGCAAGGATCCACGGCACCACGCGTTTCCCCACCACCATCATCAGTACCATAAACGCCGCCACCTTGCCGATGGTAATCAGCAGGTCGAACAGCACCATCGTGACGCTGGCTTTACCTTCTTCGAATAGCCCGGCAATCGCAGGCAGCAGCACCAGCGCCAGCACCATCATCAGGTCTTCCACAATCAGCCAGCCGATAGCAATCTGACCGCGCTGACTGTCAATTAACTGTCGCTCTTCCAACGCACGCAGCAGCACCACGGTACTGGCGGTTGAAAGGCAGAGTCCGAATACCAGACCCGTCATCATTGGCCATCCCAGCGCCCACGACAGCCCCATGCCTAACAGTGTGGCAGCGGCGATTTGTGCAATGGCACCCGGGATGGCGATGGACTTTACGGCCATCAGATCTTTCAGAGAGAAGTGCAGACCCACGCCAAACATCAGCAGGATCACCCCCAGTTCGGCCAGTTCAAGTGCCAGATTGGTATCAGCAACAAAACCTGGGGTAAAAGGCCCGGCGAGCACGCCAGCTAACAGATAACCAACAAGGGGAGAAATGCGCAGGCGATTAGCCAGCATACCGAAGAGGAAGGCGAGAACTAAGCCTCCTACAATGGTAGTGATAAGCGGGGTGGTGTGGGGCATGCCTGTCTCCTTTTGTGTATATACCCAAGAGACTTCAAGTTGTAAAGATGTCGGCAGTGCTGGCTCACAGGGCTGACGATGCTCCAGGAGGCCCGCAGGTTTGCCGTTTTCCAGCAACTTAAATTATCCAGAGTGTATATGTGTCCAGTTGTAAGTTTTCAGTGTATGGCATATTACCGGATGACGCTTGTCATTATTATCAAAAATGGCAAAAAACTGAATCATTGAGGGGAATTTGTCAAAGAGTGCGATTTTAGACAGTTATCAGATTGCAGGGCAGACGTTACAGGAGCATGACCCGGTGCTAAATGCATTCATCAGCACCGGGATGGGACTATTTATGTCGGTTATCAGGCAGGAAAGCCGTCAAAATACCGAGAAGTGGTAGATAAGCGCAGATTTGATAGACCAGTTCAATACCCTGGTGATCGGCGACCACGCCCAGAATGGCGGCACCCAGCCCACCCATCCCGAAGGAAAAACCGAAAAATAGCCCGGAAACCATACCTATACGGCCCGGCATCAATTCCTGTGCGTAGACCAGAATGGCGGAAAACGCGGAGGCGAGCACAAAACCAATCACTACGGACAGCGCACCGGTCCACCATAAGTTGACGTAAGGTAACATCAGCGTAAACGGGGCAACGCCAAGAATAGACACCCAAATCACTCTTTTTCGACCGATTTTATCGCCAATCGGGCCGCCGATGACCGTGCCTGCCGCCACCGCAAACAGGAACATAAACAGATGCAACTGGGCATTCTGCACGGAAAGCCCGAATTTGTGCATCAGATAGAAGGTGTAGTAGCTGCTCAGGCTGGTGAGATAGAAGTATTTCGAGAAAACCAGCACCAACAAAATCGTGATGGCAAAGGCTACCTGACGGCGGGGCAGCAGGTTCACGGCCGGAGCCGTCTGGCTTTTGGCAACGCGGTTCTGGTTCTGATACCAGCGGCTGATCTGCAACAGCACGACAATTCCCAACAGGGCGGCCAGCGAGAACCAGGCGACATTACCGCGACCGTAAGGGGCGATAATCAGCGCAGCCAGCAGCGGCCCAAGAGAGCTGCCAAAGTTGCCACCTACCTGAAACAGTGACTGCGCAAGCCCATGTCGTCCGCCGGAGGCCATGCGTGCCACACGCGAAGATTCAGGATGGAACACCGAGGAGCCGGTGCCCACCAGCGCCGCTGCGACCAGGATCATCGGGAAGGTAGTGGCCATCGACAGCAGCACCAGCCCGCAAAGGGTGAACCCCATACCAACAGGCAGCGACCAGGGCTGCGGGTGTTTATCGGTAAAGTGGCCAATCAGTGGCTGTAGCAGTGAAGCCGTCATCTGATAGGTCAGGGTGATCATGCCGATTTGCACGAAGCTGAGTGAAAAGTCTTCGCGTAACAGCGGATAAATCGCCAGAATCAGCGACTGAATCATATCATTAAGCAAATGAGCCACGCTGATCGCGCCAAGTATGCCGAATGCAGTGCGCCGGACCGGCGTCTTTGAGGAGGAAAGGGTGTGATCGCTTGCCATTAAGTTAACCTGTCATTGTCTTGTGTTTTTATAGGGTGCAGAAAGCCCTTAGCTTGCTAATAACATAAGGTACAGTAATTATCTTTTAGCGTTAAGCCTGCGGCATTATCATACCCGTCAAATATTCTGGGTATCAGCCAATCATTTTTCCGTTGCAGAGTTGTTCAACAAGGAGGGTCAGAGTGCCATTATTTAAAAGAAGTCTCGCCAGCGTGCTGACGGTGGCGTTATTAAGCACCCCATTGATGGCCCAGGCGTGGGTGAAAGACCGGACCTATAAGTTTACGGTGCTTCACACCAACGATCATCACGGGCGTTTCTGGAATAACGAACAGGGCGAATATGGCCTGGCAGCACAAAAAACCATGATGGACCAGATCCGTTATGAGGTGCAGGCTCACGGCGGTGCTGTGCTGATCCTCTCCGGCGGCGACATTAATACCGGTGTACCGGAATCTGACCTGCAGGATGCGGAACCCGATTTTCGCGGTATGAATCTGATTGGTTATGACGCGATGGCGATTGGTAACCATGAGTTTGATAATCCACTCTCCGTTCTGCGTCAGCAGCAGAAGTGGGCCAAATTCCCGCTGCTCTCCGCCAATATTTATCAGAAAAGCACCGGAAATCGGCTGTTCCAGCCTTACGCCCTGTTTAACCGCATGGGACTGAAAATCGCCGTTATCGGCCTCACCACCGACGATACGGCGAAAATCGGCAACCCGGAAAATTTCACCGACATCCAGTTCCATAAACCGGCAACCGAAGCAAAAGCGGTGGTCGAGCAACTGCGGGCGAAAGAGAAGCCGGATGTGATTATCGCCGCCACGCATATGGGCCATTACGATAACGGTCATCACGGATCTAATGCGCCGGGTGATGTGGAAATGGCGCGTGAACTGCCAGCAGGTTACCTCGATATGATCGTGGGGGGGCACTCGCAGGACCCGGTATGCATGGCGAAAGAGAATGTGAAGCAGGCTGACTATGTGCCAGGCATGCCCTGCACGCCAGATCGCCAGAATGGTACCTGGATTGTTCAGGCCCACGAGTGGGGCAAATATATCGGTCGTGCTGACTTCACCTTCCTGAACGGCAAGCTGACGCTGGATCACTATGAGCTGGTGCCGATTAACCTGAAGCATAAAGTGAAGAATGCTGACGGCAGCACCACCTGGGTGAATTACACCCCTGAAATCGCCAAAAATCCGGCGATGCAAAAACTGCTGACCCCGTTCCAGAAAAAGGGTGAGGCACAATTGGGCGTGAAAATCGGCAGCGTTAACGGACGGCTGGAGGGCGATCGCAGCAAAGTGCGTTTCGTGCAGACCAGCATGGCGCGTCTGATCCTCGAAGGACAGATCGAACGGACGAAAGCTGACTTTGCCATCATGAGTGGCGGCGGTGTGCGTGACTCGATTGATGGGGGCGCCATCACTTATAAGGATGTCCTGAAAGTGCAGCCTTTCGGTAATACGCTGGTATATGTCGATATGAAAGGCAGCGAAGTTGAGAAGTACCTCAGTGTTGTGGCCAATAAGCAGGTTGATTCAGGTGCCTATGCACAGTTTGCGCGCATCAGCCTGACGGCAGATGGCACCGGTGTCAGCAATATCCTGATCAACGGCAAGCCACTTGAAGCGGATAAAACCTATCGCATGGCGACCCTAAGTTTTAATGCCACGGGCGGCGACGGTTATCCGCTGGTGGATAAACTGCCAGGCTACGTGAATACCGGCTTTGTGGATGCCGAAGTGCTGAAACAGTATATCCAGAGCCACTCACCGCTCGACGTGGCGAAATATCAGCCAGCCGGGGAGATTGTCTATCAGAAAGCAGACGGTAAAGCAGAAGAGAAGGCACCGGAGAAAGCTGCAGAAAGTGAGAAACCAGCAGAACCTAAGCACTAGCGTCCGGTGAAAGTGGATACAGCGAAGCACTAACGGCTTTACCCTGGGGTCGACGTTTTTCCGGTCGACCCCAACAATAACACCTGCGCAGTGACGTTAACCGTGTTTGTTCACTGGATGCTGCTGGCGTGAGTTCACTATACGTTCACGCACTTTGTCATAGATCCAGTTATACGCCATGGTGTAGGGCAGGAAGAACAGGAAGAAGACGATTTCAATCATCAGCGCCTGCCACAGGCTGACACCCAGCATCCAGGCGGCGGGTGGCAAACCAATCAGAATAAAGCCCCCTTCAAAACCCAGTGCGTGCATGATGCGCAGGCCGAGGCCGCGAGTCACTTTTTCGCGTGGCCACAAGCGGTCAAATCCGGCGTTGTAAACCATGTTCCATATCATCGCCAGCGTCGACAGCATGATGGGATGGCCAGCGCGCCCATCTGAAACAGGGGCTTATTCATAATCCACGCGGCTAAGGGTGACACCAGTGCAATCGCCAGCACTTCGAAACCAGCGGCATGGAAAAAACGTTCTTTTAGCGTACGACCAGACATACATCCTCCTTAATTTTCTATGGGCGCTATTTTCCACGTTTTATTTGCTAAAATAAAATGACTATCCATCGATAAAAGCGATACTTCTTTGCGTTACTCACCGGAATCACTGGAAGCTTTTGTGCAAACTGTGGAAAGCGGATCCTTCTCCGCAGCGGCGCGTGCGCTGCGCAAAAGCCAGTCAACCATCAGCACAGCGATAGCGAATCTTGAAAACGATCTGGGATTTACGCTGTTCAGCCGCGAGCAGCGTAATCCGGTATTAACCGAAAACGGGCAGCGTGCGCTCGCGCAGGTAAAAGAGATCCTTAACGCATCAGCGAAGCTGGACGAGTTGGCCATTCGTCTTTCCGGTGAGATCGAACCCTGCCTGCGACTGGCGATCTCCGATTTTTGGCAGGCTGATTATCATGAGTCACTGCTACAACGCTTTGACAGTCGCTACCCGGATATTGAATTCGAGTGCATGATCGCAGAAGATGCCGACGTGATTGATCTGTTACACAGCCAGCGTGCACATATTGGCGTGGTGCGGGTACAGGATCATTATCCGTCGGATATCTGCGTGAAACGCCTGCAAGTGGAAGTACAGATGGCTATTTTTCTCCATCAGGATCATCCACTGGCGCAGCAGGATAAGGTGACTGAGCAGGAGCTGAAAGCGCTGCGGCAGCTGCGGCTGAATACCTGGGTGGATCACTCGCCTGCGCCGACCGGAAAAGTGTGGCTGGCGCCATCTTATCTCTTACTGCTGGAAATGGCTGAACAGGGATTTGGCTGGAGTATTTTGCCGCGCTGGCTGACCCAGCAGTTTGGCCACCAGACGCTGCGTGAGCTACCGGTAGAAGGCTGGCCGCAGAGCATTCAGGTGGATGTGATCTGGTCGCGCCGCACGCCACCCGGCCCGGCAGGGCGCTGGATGATCGATCAGTTGCTGGCCCAGCGCTCCGCGTAAAGAAGGGTTAATCGCTACGTTTAGCGATATCGGCAAAGCTGGCATTGAGCAGTTGCGCCAGATCCTGCGGCTTTAGTTCAAGATCCAGCCCGCGCTTGCCGCCGGAGACGAAGATCGTGTCAAACTGCTGCGCAAGGTGGTCAATCACCGTTGGCAGCCGCTTCTTTTGCCCTAACGGACTGATGCCGCCCAGCAGATAACCGGTGCTGCGTTGGGCAAACTGCGGGTCAGCCATCTCGACCTTTTTCGCCCCCAGCGCTTTAGCGACTTTCTTCAAATCGAGCTGACCGGCAACCGGCGTCACCGCCACGGCCAGGGTTTTATTATCGCCATTCATTGCTACCAGCAGGGTTTTATACACCTGATCTGCATCCAGATTCAGCTTGCGTACCGCTTCGTCACCGAAGTGGGTTTCGCTGCTGTCATGCTCATAAGGATGGAGCGTAAAGGCGACTTTTTGTTTTTCCAGCAGTTTTACCGCAGGTGTCATAACCACTAACCTTCTGTCGTATTTTCCAGGAAAGAGTGAACAATTGATGAACAAAAATGCTGGCGAAATATTACACTTTGAGCGACAATCTTGCCCGCGTCAGCTTAACCGCTGAGACGATAACAAAAATCATAAATATGTCCTTATTGACGGGCCGATAGAGATATCGGCCTTTTTTTATCGCTGAATCAGCAGGCCCGGCAGATTTCCCTCGCCGTAAAGATGCAGCGCACCCACCGCAACCACGTAGCGCCCGGCTGGCAGCTGGTGTAAAAACTGGCACCACTGCTGATTGCGCTGGTGCATTAACAGGTCGTTCAGATTACTGCTGAAGGTGCTGGGCAACGCCAGTTTGCCGATGTTTCCCGGCGGGGCTTCCAGCCACCAGCTCACCATGGTTTGCAGCAGGCGCGCATTGGTTTGCCAGTGTTGTAGCGTATCTTCCAGCAACGGCAGGCCGTTCTCCGGCAGTGATTTCAATAATGCCAGCTGGGTTTCTGGTCCTTCCAGCTCAATGACTTTTTTCTGACGTTCACGTGCCGCCTGCAACAGCTGGTAGTCAATACCGCAGTCGGCACGCAGCCCAAGACGCTGTGCCTGCTGCGCCTGAAGCATCAGCGCCACCTGCCAGGCGGGCAGCGTATCAACGCGCTCCAGGTCGATACTTAGCTCTTCACAGCGGCGTTGCAGTTGCTGCCACTGCTCAGCGGAAAGGCGTTCCGCCAGCGGCGAGCAAAGCTCACTTTCACTGAAGGGGGAGGCACCGGCGGTAATGTCCGCCTCAACAATGAGTGCATCAGCCTGCTGAAGCCGCTCATGCAGCACTGCTGGCAGCGGCATCATATTGCGGGTCCCCATATGAATACTGCCCACCAGGTGCAGATGGCGCTGGCCCAGTGTGATATCAAGGGCTGGATAGCGGTAACTGACCGACCACAGTCTGCGCCACAACGTCTGAAGCCCATGTATAAGATTCGCCATTGCTTTCTGCCTCATGCTGTCAATCACACTATGCTAGCGTGATAAGTCGCTGACGAACAGGGCAAAACGCAGCACTCACTGGCCGATTTACGATTGCGGTGGGCGGTAGCGAATCAGGCGATTAGCATTACTCACCACGGTAATTGATGAAAGTGCCATCGCTGCACCCGCCACCACTGGACTGAGCAGGGTTCCCGTCAGGGGATACAGAACTCCGGCCGCAATCGGGATGCCAAAGGCGTTATAGATAAATGCCCCAAGCAGATTTTGCTTCATATTGCGTAGGGTCGCCTGGGAAATCGCCAGTGCATCGGCTACCGCATTCAGATCCTGACGCATCAGGGTGATCGCTGCTGTCTCGATGGCCACATCGCTGCCGCCACCCATGGCGATCCCGACATCAGCCTGTGCAAGGGCCGGAGCATCATTGATGCCATCACCAATCATCGCCACCTGCTGGCCCTGTTGTTGCAGGGCGCGGATCGCATCGGCTTTCCCTTCCGGCAGAACCCCGGCAATAACATGATCGATACCGGCTTCATGCGCAATCGCGTTGGCTGTAATCGTATTATCGCCCGTCAGCATCACCAGCTGATAACCCCGTTTATGCAGCCGTTGCAGCGCACTAACACTCTCTTTACGCAGAGGATCACGAATGGCAAACAGCGCGACAATTTCCCCTCCGGCTGCCAGCAGGACCGGCGTAGCACCACTTTCCGCCTGCTGTTCCACCTGCAGTGCGATCGCCCCGGTCGCAATCTGTTGCTGTGCCATCAACGGTGGGTTACCCAGCAGCAGCGGAGTGCCAGCGAGTATGCCGCTGACGCCCAGCCCCGGTATTGTACGAAATTGCTCAATCTCAGGCAGCGTCGCCAGGGCGGCGTACTCAATGATGGCGCGCGCCAGCGGATGACTGGAACCCTGCTCCAGTGCTGCAGCCTGGCGCAACACGGTTTGCCTGTCAGCTCCGTTAAAGAGCAGGACTTCAACGACACGCGGTGCCCCTTCTGTCAGGGTGCCGGTTTTATCAAAGACTAAGGTGCTCAGGGTACTGGCGCGTTGCAGCGCATCGGCATCACGCACCAGTACACCAAACTCGGCGGCACGCCCGACCCCGGCGATAATTGACATCGGCGTGGCCAGCCCCAGAGCACAAGGGCAGGCAATAATCAGCACGGTGGTGGCAATCACCAGGGTGTAAATCATCTGCGGTGCCGGGCCGACCAGATACCACACGGCCGCGCTGAACAGGGCAATGGCAACGACCAGCGGGACAAACACCGCAGAAATTTTATCCGCCAGCTGGCCGATCTCCGGCTTACTGCTTTGCGCCTGACGCACTAACTGAATAATGCGCGACAGGGTGGTGTTTTTACCAATGGCGGTGGCGCTGAACAGCACGCTGCCATCCTGTAATACTGTCCCGGCGTGCAGAGCATCACCCGATGACTTCTGTTGCGGGATTGCTTCGCCGGTTAGCATCGCTTCATCCAGCCAGGCTTCACCGCGCAGAATGGTGCCATCGACCGGCACCCGATCGCCGGTGGTAACGCGCAGCGTCATCCCCAGCTGTACCTCACTCAGCGGCAGGATCTGCTCACCATTTCCCGTCACGACACGCGCCGTCGGCGGCGTCAGATCCAGCAATTTTTCCAGCGCTTTTGACGAACGCTGGCGGGCGCGCTGTTCCAGCATATGGCCAAGATTAATCAGGCCGATAATCATGGCGCTGGCTTCGTAATAGAGGTGACGGGCCGCCATCGGGAACAGGTCCGGCCACACATTGACAGTGATCGAATAGAGCCAGGCGGCGGCCGTTCCCAGCGCCACCAGCGTATCCATAGTGGCGCTGCGGTTCAGCAAGCTGCGCCATGCGCTGCGGTAAAAATGCCCCCCGGCGATGATCATCACCAGCAATGTCAGCACACCGACCACCAGCCATGCGCTGCGGTTGTCGGCGGTCAGCATCATATTGTCGCCGATCATCCCCCATCCCATTAGCGGAATGCCCAGTGCCAGTGCCAGGATGGCCTGCCAGCGAAAACGTTTTACCGCAGACTGCGCGGTTTGCTGCTGTTTTTCCCGACGTTTGACATCATCTTCGATGATTTCAGCACCGTAGCCAGCACGGCTAACGGCATCAATCAGCGCCTCGGGCAACGCAGAACCCGTCACCAGAGCGCTGCGCTCGGCAAGGTTAACCCGGGCCTGATTGACACCGGCCACGTTTTGCAGCGCGCTCTGTACGCGGCTGACACAGCTGGCACAGCTCATACCCTCGATCAGGAGCTGATAGCTGTCGGGCGTATCAATCGTGGTTTGTGCCGGAAGCTCAGGGAGGGACGCTGTCAGCGCTTCCGGCTGAGGTTCTGATTCTGTCAGCGTATCAGGCTTTGGGTGAGTAGCGTCCACAGCGAGGCTGGCGTGATAACCAGCCTGTTCAACGGCCGCGATCAGCGCATCAGCACTGGCATCGCCGGTAATGCGTGCTTCCGTGATACTGACTTCCGCCAGTGTGACATCGCCACGCTGTTCCAGCGTCTCTTTAACCCGTTTAACACAGTGGCCGCAGGACAATCCATCCAGAGCCAGGGTTGTGACTTGCGTCATATCATTACTCCTGTTGATCCGGTTTGACCCGGAGCTGTTTTTACATTAGTTATGGAGGTTAAACCTTCCATCAAGGGGAAGGTCAAGGAGGAAGAATGAATATCAGCGACGTGGCAAAAAAAACCGGATTAACCAGTAAGGCGATCCGTTTTTATGAAGAGAAAGGGCTGGTGACGCCGCCGCTGCGCACGGAGAACGGCTATCGTAGCTACAGTGCAAAACACCTGGAAGAGCTGACGCTATTACGCCAGGCCCGCCAGGTCGGATTTAATCTGGATGAGTGCCGGGAGATGGTCAGCCTGTTTAACAATCCTGAACGCCACAGCGCCGATGTGAAAGCGCGGACGCTCAGTAAAGTGCGGGAGATCGAAACCCATATCAGCGAACTCCAGCTGATGCGTCAGACATTGCTCGATCTCGCCGACAGTTGCCCGGGTGATGACAGCGCCGAATGCCCGATAATCAATCACCTGGCCGGATACTGCCACAGCGCTAAGCAGGGTTAAACCTCGCGGCGGACAATGCGCAGCGTGATCCCTTCCACCGCCACTACGGTGATCTGCGTTCCGGCGGGCAGATCGTCATCTGCCTGGACGCGCCAGTTACCGTCACCAATACGCACATGGCCGAAGCCATTGATCAGCCCGGCATCCAGCGTCAGCTGGCGGCCAATCATCTGCTGACCCCGCTGATTTAACGTCGAAGGCGGATGACGTCGGTCACGGTGCTTAAGCCAGCGATACCACCACAGTGCAGCGAGAATGGTCAGCACGGCAAAACTCAGCCCCTGCCACTCCCACGGCATCGGCACCAGCCACACCAGCAGGCTGACCAGCACGGCAGCAACACCGCTCCACAGCAGATAACCACTGGCACCCAGCATTTCCGCCACCAGCAGCAGGCCGCCGAAGGTCAGCCACAGCCACCACGGATTGGCAAGCAGTTCATCGATCATCGGCGGTTACGCTCCGCTTTGCTTTCGCCCAGCAGTTCGCTAATGCCGGCGATGGAACCCATCAGGCTGCTGGCTTCCAGCGGCATCATCACCACTTTACTGTTGCTGGAGGAGCCGATGTTTTGCAAAGCATCGGTATATTTCTGAGCAATAAAGTAGTTAATCGCCTGAATATCCCCGGCGGCAATCGCTTCAGACACCATTTTGGTCGCCTGCGCTTCGGCTTCTGCACTACGCTCACGCGCTTCCGCAGCAAGGAATGCCGACTGACGTTCACCTTCTGCTTTCAGGATCTGCGACTGTTTTTCCCCTTCAGCGCGCAGGATCGCCGCCTGGCGAACCCCCTCGGCTTCCAGAATATCAGCACGCTTGGTTCGTTCAGCCTTCATCTGCGCGTTCATTGAGGCAATCAGTTCCGCCGGCGGGCGGACATCACGGATCTCAATACGGGTAATTTTGATGCCCCACGGGTTGGTGGCTTCATCGACAATGTGCAGCAGGCGGGTATTGATGTTGTCACGTTGCGACAGCATTTCATCCAGCTCCATTGACCCCAGAACGGTACGCATATTGGTCATCGTCAGGTTGATGATCGCCAGCTCAAGATTGCTGACTTCATACGCGGCACGCGCCGGATCAACCACCTGAATAAAGCACACGGCATCGATGGTGACGCTGGCGTTATCTTTAGAGATGATCTCCTGCGAGGGGATATCCAGCACTTGTTCCATCATATTGATTTTGCGGCCAACGCGATCCATAAAGGGGATCACGAGATTCAGGCCTGGCTGGAGTGTATTGGTGTAGCGGCCGAAGCGTTCAACGGTCCACTGGTAACCCTGTGGGACGATTTTGATACCTGACCAGACGAGGATCAGGGCCAGAATGATAATGACGGGAATCACAGTCAACATAAAAAAATAACCTCCAGATTGTTATTATTAAGCAATGCTTTTGGGGCGATCATTTTCCCGATCGCCCGTTGTTCACACTATCTCTATTAGTACAGCAGAGAATAGAGCTGACGGCGATATTTCGCTGCCAGTGCATCGCCGGTACCCAGCGCCGCGAGAATGTCCTGCAAAATTTTACGCGCCTGGCCGTTGGCCGCAGCGAGATCTTTCTTCAGATGGGAGAACAGCAGTTCCAGCGCTTCTTCATTGCGCCCGACCTGGTGGTATTGCAGTGCCAGCTGGGTGGCCAGTTCGGCATTGTCAGGATCGGCTTCGATCTGCTGTTGCAACTGCTGAATTTCCGGCGTATCCGCAGCCTGCTTTAGCAGCTCGATCTGTGCAACCAGGCCCTGATAGCGCGTGTCCTGATCCTGCAACGGCACAACTTTTAGTACGGCTTCGGCCTCTTCGCTGCGTGTCAGCCCAATCAGCACTTCGGCCAGCAGAAAACCGATATCGCTGCGCTGATTGCTCAGTGCCCACGCATCTTTCAGCAGTGGCAGAGCCTCAATCAGCTTGCCTTCATCCATCAACTGCATCGCCTGTTGGGCTTTCAGCTCTTCTTCTTTCGGCAATACTTTTTCCAGTAGTGCGCGCACGGCTTCTTCCGGCTGCGGTCCCTGGAAACCGTCCACCGGCTGACCATTTTGGAACAGGTAAACCGTCGGGATAGAGCGCAGCCCAAACTGCTGTGCAACAGCGTGTTCCGCGTCACAGTCCAGCCTTGCCAGAACAAACTGACCGGCATACTCCTGCGCCAGACGTTCCAGCAGCGGCGTCAGATGCTGACAGTGCTGGCTGCGCTCTGACCAGAAGTAGAACAGCACCGGGATCTGCATCGACTGTTCCAGCGTCTGTTGCAGATTAGCTTCATTAATTTCGACAATTGCGGCTTGTGGTGACATGAATTCGTCTCTTTTCACGTAAGTTTCTTACTCTATTGGGGCGGGGGGCGGTGCTTCAAGGTCCAGCGCCTAATTCTGGCGTAAAAACCGATCCATCATCCAGCCCGGTAGTATACGACGTAACAGGGTAATGACATGGGTTACCATCGTTACAGGATAGCGCAAACGCGGGTGGCGGCTCTCCAGCGCATGGCGCAGTTTCGGCAATATCGCTTCCGGCGGCAGCGTAAAGCGGGCGGCGATCCCCGGGTTTTTCACCGGTTTATCCTGCTGTGCCTGCTGAACGTTATCGGTAAAGCGGGTATGAATCGGCCCTGGCTCAATCAGGCTGACGCGCACGCCGCTGCTGTGCAGCTCCATCCGCAGGGCATCGGACCAGGCCTCCAGCGCGTATTTACTGGCGGCATAGGCACCGCGCCCAGGTGTTGAGATCAGCCCCATCACCGAGCTGGTATTCACAATGCGGCCACATGAGGCGATCAGCGCTGGCAGCAGCAGGATGGTGAGCTGGTGGGTGCCGAACAGGTTGGTAGAAAACTGCTGTTCCAACTGCTGGCGCGATACCGACTGCAACGGACCATAGACGCCGAAGCCGCCGTTGTTAAACAGACCTGCCAGGCGGCCATCACACAGCGTCAGGATCTCCCCGGCGGCCTGTTCGACGCTGGCGGCGTCATCCAGGTCCAGCAACACACCGCTGAAACCCAGTTGGTTCATGCGATCCACATCCTGCGGTTTACGGCAGGCAGCGATAACATGGTAGCCACGGCGCAGCAGATCGTTGGCTGCGACCAGGCCAATGCCGCTGGAACTGCCCGTAATAACAATGCTTTTTTGCATAACTTTCTATACCTA
>NZ_JBJGXA010000024.1:0-80088 GCF_045107195.1 Erwinia sp. AnSW2-5 | reverse complement strand
GGCTTCAACCGACTTCAGAACGGTGATGATCTGGTGCTCAGTAAATCGTGCTTTGCGCATGGTGATCTCCTTCAAGGACATAATCAGTATGCCGGAAGATCTCTAAAAGTGAATGGGCCGTTTGGGTGGGATACTTACAATCAGACCAAGGCAAAAATCAGCTTTTGAAAGGCATTGTTAGCTAAAACACTTACTGGTGAGCAGTTTAAAGTGTTGATGGTGCTTTTAGCTGATCTTGATTATGAAAATTATATTCAGGTAGCCCAAGCTGATATAGCAGATTCATGAAATATGCAAAAGACAAATGTAAGTCGCTCTATAAAGTCTCTTTTAGAGTTAAGCGTTATTCTTCAAGGCCCAAAAATAGGACGCTAGCACAGTTATCGCCTTAATCCAAGTTTTGGATGGAAAGGCACTATACCGAATCATCGGAAAGCTCTAAAAAATGGACTATCTGTAGTTCAAGGAGGTGTATCATGACCTCAATAAGAAGGAGAGGTATCATCTCATTTTTTGAGAGTGTGCTTTGTTTTTCAGGTGTCTTTCATTTATCAACTTCTTTTGTTTCTTTGCTTCATGGTAATAGCATTACGACTTGGACTGATTTGGGTTTGTCTTTAATTTTTGGACTTACAATATCATTAATATTTAAAATAAAAAAACAACCGGTTGCATTGTGAGTACCACTAATATTGGATATCGGGGTTTTGCAAAATGAAATTGCTAAGTGTTGATGAATTAAAACAAGTTTCAGGCGGTGATGTTGGTGAAACTATTGCAACTACTATTGGTGGCGCGATTGGTACTGCGATCGGGACTGAAGTTGGTGCTCCCGTTGCGGGGGGCGCTCTAGGTACGATTGCTGGCTCAATGGTCTATAGCGGAATTCAAAACGGTTATCAAACAGTCCCCAATGTGTCAGAAGGTGTTGGCTCCTACAACGCTAATTATAATCCCGGATTAATCGGTGGAGGTCCTTATTGGATGGGGTCGGTTGATTTCTGCCTCGCCAAAGGCCTTTCCGCAGATTGTGGCGGGAAGTTCTGATATTTAATCTCTGCGTTAATATCATAACCGCCTTATCAAGGCGGCTATAAACTCGGGCCATCCAGAAACCTTCCCTTTGTTAACTCTTTTTCTAATTCCAGTTGCCTTTGCGCTTTTGCAGCCATTTCATCAGCGACCAGTTTTTGCTGGTATTTTATTTCCGATGCTATCGTCTGTTCTTCGAGTAAAGGCTGCCAAATTCCTTCAGCCCCCGCTGTAATTGGGGTTTGACGCTCAGTGGAACGGTTTCACACGTTAAGGATTTTTTTGGTCTGATAAATCAAAACATTGTGGACAGTGAAAAACGCGCTAAAAAGGGTGTGTTTTTAATCGTTAAATGGCATTTAACGGACACCACTGTCCATTAATCGATTTTTCAGACGACCTTTCTCACTTAGCGTGAGTTTTCGTTCCACTGAGCGTCAGACCCGTAAACTGGTTCTCAGGCTCACGTAACCCCAGCTGCTCGCGCAGGGTATTGCCTTCATAGTCCTCACGATACAATCCGCGCTGTTGCAGGATCGGGATTACCTGATCGACAAAATCATCAAACGCCGTTGGCGTGCCGCCGCGCACGATAAAGCCATCGGCGGCACCGCGGGTAAACCACTGCTCCAGCCCATCCGCTACCTGCTCTGCGGTGCCGGAGAAGGTCGGGCGCGGTGTAGCCGCTTCCAGCGCGGTCTGTCGCAGGGTTAAACCACGTGCATACGCATCTTTCTTAATGGTATCGGTGGTACTGCGGAAACTGTTCTGCCCCAGGTCGCCAATATCCGGGAACGGTGCATCCAGTTCATGCTGGCTGAAGTCATAGTGCTCAAAGTAACGGCCAAGATACTCCAGCGCTTTTTCCGGCGTGACCAGCTGTGCCGTCTGCTGATAACGACGCTCGGCATCGGCACTGTCGTCACCGATAATCACGCTGATGCCCTGGAATACGCGAATATCATCGGCATTGCGGCCGCGCGCCACCAGCTGGCGACGCACATCTTCACGAAAAGCCTGCGCCAGCTCCGGGGTTTCCTGGCGGGTATAAATGGCATCGGCGGTTTCGGCGGCAAAGGCTTTACCGGCCTCAGAGGCACCGGCCTGGAAGATCACCGGACGCCCCTGCGGCGAACGGCCAACATTCAGCGGACCCTGCACGGAAAAGTAGTGGCCTTTGTGGTTCAGCGTATGCAGCTTCTGCGGCGCAAAGAATTCGCCGCTCTGCTTGTTACGCACAAAAGCATCTTCCTCCCACGAATCCCACAGCCCTTTGGTCACCTGCAAATACTCGCTGGCAATACGATAGCGCTCGCTGTGCTCAGGGTGCTGATCGCGGGAAAAGTTCTTTGCCGACCCTTCCAGCGGTGAGGTCACCACATTCCATCCGGCACGCCCGCCGCTGAGCTGATCCAGGCTGGCGAACTGACGCGCCACGGTAAATGGCTCGCTGTAAGAGGTGGACAACGTGGCCACCAGGCCAATTTTTTTTGTCACCAGCGCTAACGCCGACAGCAGGGTAATGGGTTCAAAACGGTTGAGGAAGTGCGGGATCGATTTGGCATTGATATACAGGCCATCTGCCACAAACAGAAAATCAAATTTTGCCCGTTCAGCCTGCTGCGCCAGCGCGGTGACAAATTCCACGTTGATGCTGGCATCGCTGACCGCATCAGGGTGACGCCAGGCCGACATATTGCCAGAGGGCCCCTGGATAATGGCGCCCAGACGGATGCGGGATTGAGTCTGACTCATGATAAAACTCCTTTCAGGGATAGATCAGGCAGCACGGCCGGGCAGTGCCGGCAGCGCGTCCAGTAATTGTCGGGTCCAGGGGTGGGCAGGGCGGTTAAACACCTGCCCGACCTCGCCGCTTTCCACTACGCGGCCTTCTTTCATCACCAGCACCCGATCGGCAAGGTGGTGGATCACGCCCAGGTCGTGCGATATAAACAGCAGAGCCGTCCGGTGTTCAGCCTGCATCTCCGCCAGCAAATCGAGGATCTGCGCCTGTACAGAGACGTCGAGAGCGCTGACCGGTTCGTCGGCCACCAGCAGCGCCGGATTAGGGGCAAAGGCGCGGGCGATGGCCACACGCTGGCGCTGACCGCCGGAAAGCTCACGCGGGTAGCGCGTCAGCAGGCTACGGCTCAGGCTGACTTCATCCAGCAGCTGGATCACGCGCTGTCGGCGGGCTTCGCCATACACGCCTGCGGCATCCAGGCTCTCACCAATCAGCCGTTCCACGTTGTAACGCGGGTCAAACGAGCTGAGCGGATCCTGCGCAATCAGCTGCAGCTGCTGACGGCGCGCGCGGCGCAGCGTTTCCGGCTGGTGACTCCAGCGCTGCCCGCCAATGGTGATCTCACCGCGCTGCGGCTCCGTCAGCCCCAGCACCAGCCGCGCCAGGGAGCTTTTACCGGAACCCGACTCGCCCACCACGCCCAGGGTTTCCCCGGCGCGCAGTTCAAACGACACATTGTTCACCACATGGCGATCGTCATAATATTTGTGTACGCCGCTGACACTGATCAGCACGTCGCCGGGCGGCGCTTTCTCCGGCAGTGGTTGTGGTTCTGGTGAGGCCAGGCGCAGGCCACGGTTCTGTGGCCGGGGAATAGCCTGCAACAGGCGGCGGGTCCAGGGATGTTGCGGGGCGGTCAGCAGCGCATGTGTCGGGCCACTCTCCACCACTTCGCCTTCACGCATCACCAGCACGCGGTCAGCCAGTTCGGCCACCACCGCCAGATCGTGGCTGATCAGCAACAATGACTGGCCCTGTTCACGCCGTTTGCGCAGCAGGGTCAGGATCTGCTGCTGCACCGTCATATCCAGTGCGGTGGTCGGCTCATCGGCCACCAGCAAGGCAGGTTTTCCGGCCAGCGCACAGGCAATCAGCACCCGCTGACGCAGGCCGCCGGAAAGCTGATGCGGATACACAGACAGCCGCTGCTGCGCGTCAGCAATACCCGCTTCGTGCAGCAGTTGCAGGCTGCGGGCCTTAATCGCCTCGGGCGGGGTGTTCCGGGCAGCCCATAACGCATCGGCCAGCTGTTGCCCGACCGTGCGCAGTGGATCGAGTGACACCAGCGCATCCTGTAATACATAGCCAATTTGCCGCCCGCGCACCGTGCGCCATTGATGCTCGGAATAATCCAGCGCGTGCTGCCCCATAAGGGTGAACGTCTCAGCGTTGAGCCGGGCTTCGGCGGCCTGCAATCCCAGCAGTGCCCGCGCCGTTACCGTTTTACCCGAGCCGGATTCCCCCACCAGCGCCACGGACTCGCCAGGCTGGAGGGTCAGGCTGAAATCACGCACCGCGTGATGACGGCCAAAATGAATATTAAGGTGGTGAATATCAATCAGTGCCGTCACAGTCTTTTCCCTTCAAAATGCGCCTGCCAGTGGCGACCGACCGTATTGACTGCCACAACGGTCAGCGTGATAGCCACGCCCGGCCAGACGCCGGTCCACCAGGCGTTGCGCAGATAGTTACGTCCTTCCGCCAGCATCAGGCCCCATTCCGCTGTCGGCGGCTGCGGTCCCATACCCAGAAAACTCAGCCCGGCCGTACCGATAATCGCCGTTCCCAGCCCCAGCGTTGCCAGCGCGGGCACCTGCGCTATTGCATGGGGCAGCACATGGCGCCACACCAGCACCCGCCAGGGCAGGCCAAAGGTGCGGGCCTGTTCAACGTAGCCTGAACGCGCCACCAGGAAGGTCTGCGCCCTGACCACTCGGGCAAAGCGCGGCACCGATGCCACGCCCAGTGCAATAATCAGGTTGGTGGTGCCAGGCCCGGTAAAGGCAATCAGCATCAGCGCCAGCAGCAGATCCGGGAAGGCCGAGATCACATCCAGGGTGCGGCCGATGGCTTCATCGAGCACCCCTCGCGCCAGCCCGGCCAGCAGCCCCAACAGACAGCCGCCCAGTACCGCCAGCATCATTGCGGCAACAGAAATCAGCAGTGAATAGCGGCTGCCATAAATCACCCGGCTCAGCAGGTCGCGCCCCAACTGGTCAGTCCCTAACACATGCTGCCAGGACGGGGCCAGCATGGCGTTAACCGGGTCAGCCAGCAGCGGATCGTGCGGTGCCAGCCAGCCGGGGAAGCAGGCCGCCAGCGCCAGAACGGTAAGAAACAACAGTGACAGCAGTAGCCCGACGGGCAGGCGCAGCGGCACGCGTAAACGGGCGATATCCGACATCTTTTACTCCTGTTCCTGATGGCGTAAGCGGGGATCCAGCAGCAGATAGAGAATGTCTACCAGCGTGCTCATCACCACGTAAATCAATGCGGACAGGATCGCCACGGCCAGCACCACGGGCAGGTCTTTCCCCAGCACCGCGTCCACCGTCACTTTGCCCAGGCCGGGACGGCTGAACACCTGTTCGGTGATCACCGCACCACTGAGCAGACCGCCGACCAGCCAGCCGGTCAGTGTGACGGCGGGCAGAGCCGCATGACGCAGGGCGTGGCGCAGACGTATCCGCAGATTGCCGATGCCCCAGGCACGCAGCGTCAGGGAAAACGGTTGATCGAGCGCATCTTCAAGCCCGCGACGCAGCACCTGTGACACCACCGCACCCTGGGCGAGGCCCAGCGACAGCGCAGGCAGCACCAGCGCGGAGAAATTGCGGTCTCCGGCTACCGGGAACCAGCGCAGCGTAAAGCTGAAGATAAACAGCAGAACAATGCCCAGCCAGAATGACGGGGTGGAAGCCAGCACCAGCTCCAGCCCGCTCGCCAGTCGACGTCCCCAGCGACGATGCGCCGTGGTCACGGCCACCACCAGTGCGAAGATCACGCTGACCACCAGCGCCGCGCCGGTGAGCTTCAGCGTGGGTAATAACTGTGAGCCAACCAGCGGCCCCACGTCGACATTCAGCAGGTAGGAACGACCAAAATCACCATGAGCAATACGCCACAGGTAACTCAGATACTGCTGCCACAGCGGCTGGTCCAGCCCCCACTCGGCGCGGATAGCGGCTTCGATAGCCGGTGTGCGCACCTGCTCACCCACCAGCAGGCTGACAATGTCACCCGGTGCCAGCCAGACGCCAATAAACGACAGGCTAACTGCCGCCCACAGCACCAGAACACCACCGCCAATGCGGCCGCTAATACGCCACCACAGCGTGGTGGCCGGAGCCGGACGTGACCGAATGACTGGCTTGAGAAGGGGAGTGGTTTCGCTGCTCATGATGTTCGCCTTTAGTGATCGCTTAACCAGATGTCGTACGCATTTTCCGGCATCTGTTTGAAGGGACGGAAGCCCGCGCCATGCACGTAGCTGGCAGCGGCAATCTGATCTTCCGGCTCATATAACGGGATCGCCACCGCCTGCTGCACAATCGCAAAGTGCTGCAACTGACCATAGAAACCCCGACGCGCAGAGGTATCCAGCGTAGAGGAAGCGGCTTTCAGCCACGGCAGCAGTTCAGGTGCCGATGTGCGGCTGTAGTTGATCGCCCCTCCCGCCTTCACCGGCAGATAGTGGTTTTCAATATCGATACCGTCAGTTTCGGTATTGGAGTTGGCAATCGAGCCAAACTGCCCGCTGTTACGCAGATCGCTGTAGGTGCCGGAATCGACATAGCGCAGCTTCAGCTCAACGCCCAACCGCTGACGTGCCTGGGCCTGAATGGCCTGCAACAGCACGTCGCGCTGGTCACGCACCGTGGCCTGTGCCTGAATAATCTCGATGCTCAGTCGCTGACCGTCTTTGGTTCGGAACCCTTCCGCATCGCGTTTCGTCCAGCCCGCTTCGTCGAGCAGCTGGTTGCCCAGCGTGGGGTTATTGCCGTATTTTCCTTCCAGACCGGCGTCATACAACGGGTCAACCGGTGAGGTAATGCCCCAGACGCGGGTGCGTTCGCCGCGATAGATCGACTTCAGGATCGGGTCAATATCCAGCCCCTGTAACAGCGCCTGACGCACTTTCTGTTCCCGGGTTGGGCCATATTCGACATTCAGGAACAGCGAATAAGGCGTACCGGCATTCAGCGCATGCTGATAGCTGTAGTCCGGGTTATCTTTAAATTCAGCAGCATCATTGCCGGAAACCCCTTCAATCAGATCCACCTGGCCCGACAGCAACGCCCCGGTGCGTACTGACGATTCCGGCAGGAAACGGTAGGTCACGCCGTCCAGCCAGGCCGGACCCTGATGCGCCGCATTGGCCGATGCCCAGCGATAATCTTTGTTTTTCACATAGACAATCTGCTGGCCTTTTTCATAGCGCTGCAGAATAAACGGCCCGGTTCCGGCGAGATCGGTCCCGCCCGCTTTCAACTGCGGCGACTGCCAGGATTTTGGCGAAATCAGCTTCAGCCCGGCAGCAAAGGAGAGGAAGGGTGAATACGCGTCTTTCAACGTGATCACCAGCGTATTGTCATCCGGGGTTTCGACCGTAGCGATATGGCTGCCCAGTGCGCACAGGCTGGAGCCTGCGCAGTACGCCGGGTCCTGAATATGGCGGAAGTTTTCTGCCACCGCATGGGCGTTAAACTTCTCACCGTCGGAGAAGTGCACATCCTTTCGCAGGGTGAAGTGCAGGCGTTTGCCGCCGTCTTCAACGCGGTAGCTATCTGCCAGCCACGGAACAAAGCTGCCATCGGCTTTACGTGCCAGCAGCGATTCATAGGCCACGCGCAGGATCAGCTCGGCTTTGGACTGACCATTCAGTTGCGGGTTGAGCGTATTAGGCTCGGTTTCCACCCCCCAGGTTAAGGTCCCGCCGGAACGCGGTTTATCGGCAGCAAAAGAAGAAGCGATGGAGATCGACAGCAATGACAGCGTGGCCATCATGGCCACTTTATTATTTAAGCGCATAGTTTTCCCAGATAACTCATAAACAATTTCAGGCGGTGAGTGAATTTTCAATAAAATCGTGCACGTATTCTTTTATTCTGGCGTTTTGATAACGCTGCTGATCGAGCACCTTGGTTAAATACACCAGCTCCACGCCCAGCGGGTTAATTGCCCGGTGAAACGGTTGATAACCCCGGCGTAAATAAAGGTCTGTCAACCACGGATGTTTAATCGAGGTGGCTAAATACACTGCAGGCGATTTTAAGGTGTCGCGCAAGAAACTCTCTTCGACATAGCGGATAATCCGGCTGCCCTGGCCCTGACCTTTGTGAGCCGGATCAACGGCAAACCAGTGCAGGAACGGCCACGGCGCCAGCTGTCGCTTGTTCTCGGTCCACGGGAAGCGTGCCGTCAGCGTGGCCACCGCTTGCCCGTCGTGTTCCAGAACAAAGGTCGATTCGCTGGCGATCACGGCGGCAACATCCGCTACCGAGGCCTGGGTAATGGTGAAATGAATACCCTGCGTTAATAACGGTGCATAGGCACGCTGTAACAGACCATGCAGTAATTCAGCTTCTTCCGGTTTGGCTAAACGAATACGTTCAGTCATGCTCGCTCTACCCAGGTTGCGTTAAGGTGAGACAATTATTAACAGCATGATGAATAACTGTGAAAGATAAAAATATGATAAGGATGCGCAGTTAAAAGCTTACTCTCAGCCAGGAAAGAAAATGAGTACGGGCGGGATAAAAAAAGGTTCGGGGCACTGGCGTGCCCCGGAATAATTAATGGCTTAATTGGGTGGTATAATTCGCCGCCACCCAACGGTAACCGCTGCCGTCACGTTTGACATGGCCAAACCCCGGGAAGGCAATATGCGCGGCCGCAACCCAGTCACCTTCCTGCGCCATCTGTGCCAGCACCGCTTCACGCGTCTGCACGGCCTGGCTCTGGTTAACATCAAAGTGAATCGCTACATGCGGGTCCGGCATCTGCACCGTTTTCGCGTGAATGATATCGCCCCACAGCACCAGCGTCTGTCCTTCACTTTCCACACGATAGAGCACGCTTCCCGGAGTGTGTCCCGCTGCCGGAACCGCCCGGATGCCAGCGAATACCGTCGCCGGGGCAGAGAAGGTTGTCAGGCGTCCTGCCTCTATCACCGGCCGCAAAGTGCGTTCAGACTCGGCAAAGGTATGCGCCTGGCTGGTTTCCACCTTGCTGGTGTTGGCCGGGTTAAGCCAGAAATCCACATCTTTCTTTTCCACGTACACCTGCGCATTGGGGAATGCCGGTTTGCCGCTGCGCGACACGCCACCGGAGTGATCGGCATGGATATGCGTCAACAGTACCGCATTGATGGTCTCTGCCGGATAGCCTGCCGCCGCCAGATTTTCCAGCAGATGCCCGCCGTTATGACCAAACAGATCGCCGGCGCCTGCATCCACCAGTACCCGCTGCTGACCATTATCAATCACAAAGGCGTTAATCGAGGTCTCCGCCTGCGGGGTCATGGCATCCGCGGCCATGCGTTCGCGCAGCTGCTGCGGAGAGATATGGGTCAGTAATTTATCCAGCGGTATAGTGACCGTGCCGTCAGACACGGCGGTGATGCGCAGCTTGCCCAGCGTCATACGGTAATAGCCCGGTGCCTGAGTATCCAGTGGTGCTGGCGTGGTTGCCGCCAGGGCGGAGCCAGAAAGGGCCAGGCTGGCAATCAGCATTTTCAGAAGCGTCATTGTATTCTCACTTAGTCGTGTTGTTTTCGCGTGGATGACAGTATCCTGACCGCTAAATCATCATTCAAATTGATTAAAATAATGAACAACATCAGAGAAAGTGATTTTAACCGTATTGACCTGAATCTGTTGACGGTGCTGCTGGTGCTGCACCGGGAAGGGAGCGTATCCCGTGCGGCTGAGCGACTGCATCTGGGGCAACCTGCCGTCAGCGGTGCGCTGGCGCGGCTGCGCACCATGTTTAACGATCCTCTGTTTGTACGCACGGCAAAAGGCATGGCGCCAACACCGCGTGCCGAGACGCTGGTCGCCTCACTGCTGCCGATGATGGAGCAGATGCAGCAGGTGCTTTTTCAGCCGCCCACATTTAGCCCGGCAACGGACGAGCACACCTTCCGCCTGGGGATGAGTGACTGGGTGGAACGCTGGCTGATGCCAGGTTTGCTGGCAACGCTCGCCCACGAGGCACCCGGGATTCAGTTGCAAACAACGGCCAGCGATCCGTTTCTCGACGAAGAGCTGGTGCAGCTTGATAAGGTGGATGTGGCGATCTCTGTCGGGCAGGGAATACCTGCGGGTGTCATCCGAGAGCCTGTGACTCGCATGGAATTCTGTACGCTCTGGCACCCCCTCCAGTTAGCGCTTACTTCGCCGTTAACCCTTGAGGAGTATATCTCTCACGATCACCTCCTGGTGTCTTATCGCGGAGCCAGCCACAGCCAGATAGACGAACAGCTGGCCCGTCAAAATCTCTCCCGCCGGGTGCGTTATGTGACGCCTCACTTCTCGTCACTGCCGTTAATGTTGAAACAGATCCCCGCACTGACCACCGTTCCCGCAGGACTGGCCAGCGGCTGGGTTGAACATTATGGCTTACAGCTCAGCGCCGTTCCGGTCAGCGCCCCGGCCTTTTCGCTTTCCCTGATGTGGAACACGCGCCGCAGTCACGACCCGGCGCTGCTGTGGCTGCTGGAAAAACTGCGGGGGGAGATGAGTAAAATGGGGGCGGATAAAACGACAGCCAGCGCGGACTGAATGTCTGATTGTGACCAACCGACATCGCAGGAACGGGAGGATGCCTGGCGGCGAGCGGCGTTCTGATGCTCAATCATCCATCCTGGATAATAAGGAGGCAAAGCGCTTATCTCATCCAATCGCACCCGTTCCACAAAAAAGCCCTGAACGGTAGGCTAACATTGATTAACGGAGGGTTAGCCAATGACATTTAATGCATACTTTGTACCTTTGTGTTTGAGTATTTCGGCTATTTGGTCTTTGCGCCATCAGTTGAATAATATAAATTCAATAAAAAGAGTTATTATTTCATTCATTATCTCCATAATAGTTTCCTTCGTTTATAAATATGCGCACCAGTATCTCAACGGCAGTTATGATTATAGCATTGACTTTGTGCTTGAAAATAATTTTTTAGTTGGCACTTTTATAGTATTCTTATTTAATATGGCAGCTTTGTGGGTGTTTACTAAAAGTGGATAGATACCCCCTCATTGACCATTTGTCCAACGGTAACGCCTCATATTACGTCTTCAACCGGATACGGTGTTATTACATAATATGTCCTGAGCATTCAGGACTGCCTCCCACTCTTCATTGAGACGGGTTGCAGCGTAGACATCTATATTCAGTTTCTGCGATTCATAGTCTGCCAGCTCGCGGTAGCATAGCCCTTCCTGATTGAACGTACATTTTGACTGAGGCATCAGGGCAAATCCCTTTCCCCTCGCTATATGGGTGAGCATAACGAGTGAGTCATCAGGCTCTTTAACCCTTTTAAGCGGGAACTTAAGCAGATGAAAATAGCTTTCACACTTGTCATAGAATGACGGGTTAGCGCTTCTTGCAAACCAGAAGAGCGGTAAATCACTGACGTCTTCCAGCGATATTTTTTCCTTAAGACTTGCAGGATGCATGGCCGGCATGGCCATCAGCAGCGGTTCGCGGCATACCCAGCGATACTGGACGATATCTTCATGGCCGATCCCCTTTTCTCCGGTCAGCACGAGATCAAGCGTGTTTTTCGACAGGCACTGAAGCAGTTGTGCAGAAGTCAGATTCGGCGTTTCAACATCGCCGCCAGCGTCCAGTTTATTGAGCTGCCTGTTAACAGACTCAATCAATTCAAAATTCAAAGTCCGGGTGAGGCCAATGCGCAGGCTCTTTTCTGATGACCGTGAGCCTGCTTTAAGCTCACTGAGTTCCTGAAGAATTTTCTCTGCTTTTATTACCAGCGCCCGGCCAGCTTCTGTCAGGCTGACATCATGTGTACTGCGGCTGAACAGCTGCCGATCCAGAACAGCTTCAAGGCACTTGATCTGTCGGGTCAAGGGAGGCTGGGTCATTCTGAGCCGTTCGGCGGCTCTGCGAAAGTTCAGCTCATGAGCAACGGCTAAAAAGCACTGAAGCTGTTTAACGCTGGGGAGGTTGTTGCTGATCAGGTGCCCTGTAGTCGCCATAGATTACATCCTGCCAATCAAAAAAATTATTCTACCCTTTTTTGCTACGCGCAGATATAACACGCAATTTCATTTCAGGAAAAGGGCACCTTACAATAATACAAAAATTATATTACACATTTAACAATTCCATCGACTTCACAGATTGATAAATTACCTCCGAACCTAATAAAACATCCCCCGGAGATAAAAATGTCATCTAACTATGTACTGGTATCGCGCTTCCCATTGAAAAATAATGTTTCTGCTGATGATTTTTCGTTACTAAAAAGCACTAACAGCGTACGTTATTACTTTTGTGAAGAACAGGGTGTAAATGAATTGCTTGAACTTCGTTCATTTAATGACATTAAAGAAATATCATGGATAGAAGAAGAGATGGTGTCAATATTCCATCATTTTTCTGACGTTCTTTCTGCAGATATTCGCAGGGAACTTATTAAGTTCGTAGAGTCCCCCATCGACAATAAAAAAGACCTCCCTGAAACAAGTTATATTCAACTGCGTCACGTTGAAGTTCCCGCTAAAAATTATCAACAATACCGCCAGTGGCGTGAGGAAACCATTTTTAATGTCGTAAGGGATAACAAGGATAAGATTGAAAGCTTCGAAGCATTCCACTCTCTTATCAGCGGCGTGCCAGGTGTGATGTTTATTTCTTCCTTTAACGTTAATAAAGATATCTACAAGGAAGCCTTTACTAATGCACGTTACCAGGGAATCATCCAGCAGGCTGGTGATAATTATATTACCGGAGGTAGTGAGGGCCTTTACACCCGCATATACCGTGCCTGTTGTAGCTGAGGAATAATAAATGAACTGTAAAAAACTGCTCGTTGTTGGTGATAAGTTTAATGAATTCGCAAAAGGTAAAGATGCTCTGACAATTTCCCAGCTGGAATTACTGACGCAGATCCCTGCCAATATCCTTGATAAGGAACACGAAATTATCATTGGCCAGGGCGTACGTAAAGATTTCGCGGAGAAAGTCATTTCAAATCAGGCAAAAAACACCACTAATGGAAACAAGCTTAAAATTTTCTCTCTGGAAGAACTGGCTAATAATAAAAAAAATACACATTGTCATAAAAAGCTTGAGCACAATATCCTTATAGGTTTAGCGGAACAGACCGAACATAATAGTGACCTTTTTTCAATGCCACTGCTGATTGATGAACGCTGTGAACTCATGGCCGATCATCAGAGCGGTCAACATATTCAGGGTATGCTTTTGGTAGAGGCAAGCCGTCAAGCTTTTATCGCTGTTACCGAAGAGTTCATCTATAAGCAGGAAACTGAGCGTTATTACGTCATCAACAGCATGGCAATTAATTTTTCAAGTTTTCTGTTTCCTTTACCTGCAATGGTTCATTTTGAATATCTTGAGAAAGATATTAATGATCGTAGGGGACGCTTCAGGGCTAAGGTTCGCGTGAGCCAGAATCAGACGCTTTGCGCGACTATGGATGTATCGTTCACAGTTTATCCTGCAGGGCTGATTTCTGAAAAGGAAAAGTCACTGGCTGAAGCGGCCATACAGGTGGCAATCGCTGAACAGCAGGGCGCGGCACACGGGGTGATACATGCCTGAATTAAGTAGTCAGAAATATCGTCTGGCTGTTACCACACAGGGGCCGCTTTACCCCCCTGCGGAGGTAATGGACGAAAAAGGCAACTTTGTGGTGGTTGGCATGGTTCCCGGAGATAACGGGCTGGAATGGCGCAGCGTGGTCGTTGCTGCTGACAGCCCTCTTCCTGTATTCGGAGATACGACACCCTACAAAATACTGCGCGTTATTGAAAATATTTCACAGGAAGAGCTCAAGGATATAATCCTGCATACCCTTCCTTTGCCTATCCCGTTAAATAATTACGGAATGTTATTCGCACCAGAGCAGCGACCGCAAGCAAATACCGAAAGTCGGCCAAGTCTGCCACTGCACGAAGGCCAAATAGCTGATTACCGTAGCAGTGACGGTAAACGGCAGATTCCTCCTGTCACTCTGGCAGACTGGGTACGTGCTGAGGGCATTCTTGAAGTATCCCTTTCAGGAGATTGCAAGCGGGCTCTGTTTGAGTTTTCTTTTCGCCATCTTGTTCCCGATAGTGTTTATACAGTAATGAGCCTTCGTGAAAAAGATTTGATGACTGAAAATCCAAGCCGTCCGGGGCCACTGGGCATACCTAACGTATTTATCACCGATCATAACGGCAATGCAAATTACTGGGCGGAATTACCCGATCCTTTCCCGGATCATGAACGCAATGAAAACCGTGTTATTAACGTCGTCGTCCTTTATATGAGTTCCCGCCAGAGCTACGGGGGGGCAATAGGTCTTTATGGTTTGGGTGGAGACATCCATGCACATTTAAAACTAAAAGGCCGCTCTTTCGATGAATTAATTACATTAGAGTGATAAACAACATGCCATTTATTCATATAATCACCTGGCCTGCAAAAGATGAAAGCGAAATTATCAGTCTGCAGGAAGATATCACACTTGCCGTTCACAAAAATACCGGAGCACCGCTGGATAAAATTTCCGTTGTTATTTCTGAAATACAGCCCTCACGCTGGGCTGATGCGGGCATCCCCGGTAACCATAGAGACTTTCCGGCCAAAAGCCGGAGGAAGAATTACGAGGAATAACCCTTGCAGAAATCAGCCGCATTTTTTGACGTCGATGATACGCTTATAACCATCAAAAGCATGTTTGATTTCTACGACTTCTGGTGTCGTGAGAATAATGAACACGACAGGCTTGAAAGCTATATGATGCACTTCCGGGCCGAAGTTAAAAAAGGGACACCCCGCGAGCAACTCAACAGGGAATATTACCGGCAACTTGCAGGCGTCAGTTATAATAAACTGGAAGAAGCAGGGGAAAAATGGTTCAGAATTAAGTTTTGCCCTGGGCTATTTATAGACAATGCGGTAACGGCACTGAAAAAAAGGCAGACTGAGAATATGCTTACCGTATTTATATCCGGTTCAATGCGCCCCATCCTTTTACCGGTTGCAGAATACCTGGGCGTAAAAGATATCCTCTGCACGCCGCTGGAACTTACTGATGCTGGAACACTTACGGGTGAAATAGGGACGCCGCAGACGATCGGGGACGGGAAGATGGAGGCGCTTATTCAATTCTGCAATCAGAAAGAAATAAGTCCTGCTGATTGCTACGCCTATGGAGATGACCTCTCAGATATCCCTATGCTCGAATCCGTTGGTCACCCCGTCTGCGTAGGTAAATATACGGAGCTTGCCAGACACGCAGTTCGCCAGCGCTGGCCAGTTATTTAAACCAATCCAGAGGTAAAAATCATGAACGCAAAAAAATCCCCGCAGGATATGTCCTTAAGGTCATGGCTTGCCCTGTTTATTTTGGCTCTTTCAACTTTTACGATCGTCACCACAGAGCTGGCTCCTGTTGGCCTGCTGACACCTATTGCGGAGGGGTTCCATTCCTCAAAGTCGGCAGTCGGCATGACGGTTTCGCTTTATGCCTGGGTAGGCGCACTGAGCGCGCTCGTTGCATCAGTCTTTCTGGGCAACGTTGCCAAGAAACGGCTCCTGCTCACGCTCACCGTCGTACTTTTTCTATCTAACGTGCTTGCCGCCACGGTGAACACCTACGTGCTACTGCTTGCAGCACGCGTACTGGGTGCGCTGGCGCACGGTGCATTCTGGGCGATGATCGGGGCGACGGCAGTGGCCATCGTGCCGGCCAGATACATAGGCGCCGCTACCTCTATCGTTTTTGGTGGCGTATCGGCAGCCAGCGTGTTTGGCGTGCCGGTATCAAATTATATCGGCATTCACTTCGGCTGGAGACAGGCCTTCTGGCTGATGGCGGCACTCAGCGTGATTGCTTTTTCCGGCATCAGCGTACTTGTTCCGCAGATAACCAGCAAAAGTGCCATCGGTCTGGAGGCTCTCAAAAGTGTGCTGAAATCTTCTGCGTTGTGGAAAATTTATTCTGCCACTTTACTGGCAGTGACCGCGCACTTTGCCGCCTTTACCTACATTGAACCATGGCTGCACACCCAGCATTCCCTTGCAACATCAGCCATCCCGGTGGTCCTGTTTGTGTACGGTATCGCAGGTCTTGCCGGCAATTTTCTGACCGGGATGGTTATCGATACATACCTCAAGGTAACGGTATCCGTGTCGGTACTGCTTATCTGCGCGGTACTCGTATTTCTGGGGTTGTCTGGTGCGGCACTTTCAGACACCGCAGTCTTCACCGCGATGGTTCTCTGGGGCGTGGCAGTATCCGGGATCTTCGTGGGCTTCCAGACGTGGGTTTTACGCCTGGCGGAAGACAGAACCTTTCCGGCTTCCGCAGTTTACGTTTCATTTTTCAATACTGCCATCGGTATCGGGGCATCTGCCGGAGCCTGGATGGTATCCACTTTTTCAGTCCCGATGCTCTATATCGTAGCAGGATCCGCCATCGGGCTTTCTGTCCTGCTCGTGGCCATCATCCCAACCCGCGCAACACCCGCACAAAACGCTCTGGAGAAATTTTATGAGTCAAACTAACGATCTGACACGTTATGGCAGAGACATCATGAACCGTCTTGAACCTGGCCTGGCCGATAAAGTGACCGGACGTCTGGGTGAACTGGACGCCACCTTACCGTCCCTGATCATCGATTACGCTTTTGGTGCGGTGATCGGCCGCCCCGGACTGGATCTCAGGACGAGAGAAATGCTGACAGTCGCATCGCTTGTGACGCTGGGTAACGCCATGCCTCAACTCGAGTTACACATGAGAGCGGCACTCAACACCGGCGTTTCCCCCGAAGAGCTGCTTGAAATCGTGATACAGATGGCCGTCTACGCCGGCGTACCAGCATGCATGAACGGTCTGACGGCCTACCGCGCCGCTATAGCGGCAACCGGCCATATTTTGCCCGGCCTGAAAGAGGAAAACTGATGAATGAAGTTGTGATCGTTTCTGCAAAACGCACGGCAACCGGAGCCTTCCTGGGTTCCCTGTCGGATCATTCCGCCGCCGAGCTAGGAAGCCGCGTCATTCGCGCGCTTCTTGAAGACTCGGGCGTGAAATCCGGTGAAATTTCTCAGGTCATTATGGGGCAGGTTTTGACGGCCGGCTGCGGCCAGAATCCCGCACGCCAGTCCGCGCTGAATGCCGGACTTCCTGTTGAAACGCAGTGTCTGACCATCAACAAGGTCTGCGGATCAGGCCTAAAGTCGGTTCACCTTGGCATGCAGGCGCTGCTGTCGGGTGAGGCGGTGTTTGTTATTGCAGGCGGCCAAGAAAGCATGTCCAGCGCACCGCACATCCTGACGTCATCGCGCACCGGTATACGGCTGGGAGACAGTAACATGAAAGATAGCCTGGTGTCTGACGGGCTCTGGGATGCGTTCGACGATAACCATATGGGAATGACTGCCGAAAACGTTGCGGATGAGTTTAGTATCAGTCGCGAAATGCAGGATGGATACGCCCTTTTATCTCACATTAAGGCGATAAATGCGCAGGAACAGGGCATTTTTAAACGTGAAATCGTTCCTGTGGTATGGCAGAACAGGAAGGGCGAAATCCTGCGAGTGGATACTGATGAAGGTCCCCGTAAAACTAGCATTGAAAAACTAAGACAGCTGAAGCCTGTTTTCAGAAAGGGCGGAACGGTGACCGCAGGTAATGCTTCCTCACTTAACGACGGCGCGGCCGCAGTCCTTATCTGTACCCGAAACACTGCTGCAGCACGTGGGCTACACGTTCTCGCCTCTCTGGGCGAATTTGCCAACTCAGGTATCAAGCCCGCATTAATGGGCGTCGCTCCGGTCCAGGCGATCGCAGACTGCCTCTTCCGCTCGGGCTGGGATCCTGAAGACGTTGAACACCTTGAATCGAATGAAGCCTTTGCTGCCCAGGCGCTGGCAGTGACCAGCCGGGCGGGTATTTCACCAGAGCGTATCAACCCCTACGGCGGTGCAATCGCCCTCGGCCATGCTATCGGGGCCTCGGGATGCCGTATCCTGGTGACGCTCGTGCATGGCCTGGTACGCAGCAACAGTAAGCGCGGCGTGGCGGCACTGTGCGTTGGCGGTGGTGAAGGTGTGGCGCTGAGCGTTTATCGCTAAAATGTTCTCATCCATACAGCAGGGCCGATGATAAAAAAGACAAAAAACCGGGCACTGCCCGGTTTTGTATTATTACGGCTGATTTCAGCTGTTAACGCCTTTCATACCTTCCTCAGAATACCGGCCGCCTTTGATCTCAACGCGCTGGTGAATATCGTTCAGTAAGGCAATATCTGATCCGTCGAGAACGATATCGGCCGCCTGCGCATTTTCAGCCAGGTAACCGGTGTGCTTGGTTCCCGGAATGGGCACCAGTTTATCGTACTGCGCAAGCAGCCATGCCAGCGCAATCTGACCCGGGGTACAGCCGTATTTTTCAGCCAGCGGCTCGACAACGTCAAGAAGCTGGGCGTTATGATCGAGGCTGGACTGACTGAATCGTTCATTATTTTTACGGAAATCTCCTTCCGCAAAATCACTGTTTTTGCGATATTTTCCGGTCAGAAAGCCTCTGCCCAGAGGGGAGTAAGGAACCAGGCCGATGCCCAGATCCTTCACCGCTGGCAGAATTTCATCCTCAATATCGCGTGTCCATAATGAATATTCCGTTTGCAGCGCGGTAAGCGGGTGTACTGCATGGGCCCGGCGCAGCGTGGAAGCGGAGACCTCGCAGAGGCCGATATTGTTGATCTTACCCTCTCTGACGAGACGACTCAGGCATTCCATGCTCTCTTCGATGGGTGTGGCCTGGCTTACCCGGTGAAGATAGAAAAGATCGATCCGCTCAACGCCCAGTCTTTTGAGGGATTCATCACAGCAGAAGGTAATATAGTCGGGTTGATTATTAATGGTACGGGCGTAAGACTCATCAGGTGAGCGATCGATTCCGCACTTCGTGGCTATTTTTAACTGTCCACGCGTAGACTGATCCAGCCCTGCAAGAAAATGGCCGATCAGCCGCTCATTGTGGCCCCGTCCGTAAAGGTTTGCGGTATCGATAAACGTAATGTTCAGGTCGATGAGTTTATAGAGAAGCTGTAGCGAAGCCTGGTCGTCGGTTTGACCATAAAATTCGCTCAGTCCCATGGCCCCATAGCCAACAGAACTGACAGTCAGGTTTTGAGATAAATTTCGGGTATGCATAGTTTCTCCTTTTATTCGCTATTTGATTGTTTCACCTCGCTTACAATTGATGAATTGTCATTTTCGTTATGCAAAAAAAGTATCAGCACTGGCACCGGGATATGTTTTCCGCTCAGATAACACTGATGGTCACTGCTGTTCTGCTATCGCCTGTTGCAATACGCGGTAAACCCGGGCATTCAGATGCGCCACGTTGAAACGCAAATACGCTGTCGCTGACTGAGAAACGCTGAACACATTCCCCGGGGCCAGCACGACCCCCTCTTCCCGGCAGCGCTGGGCGATCAACGCCGAGTCAATGCCCTCCGGCAGGCGGCACCAGAGGTAGAAACCGCCGCGAGGCACCAGCCACGGGATCACACCCAGCGCGGTCAGGCGCTCGGTGGCCTCTTTCCTGGCGCGATCCAGCCGCGTGATAACCTCAGCCAGATGTTTACGATAACTTCCCCCGGCCAGCACGCTGGCGATCAGCTCGCTGGAAAGCGGGCTGGGACCGCCGAAGTTGGTGGCAATTTGCAGGTCAGTCAGCCCTTCAATCCACTCTGCGCGGCAGGCGATATAGCCGCAGCGCACGGAAGCCGAGAGCGTTTTCGAGAAGCTGCCCGTACGGATAACGCGATCAAGCCCGTCGGGGATCGCCAGCCGTGGGGATGGGTCAGGTTCGAAGTCGGCAAAGATATCATCCTCAATAATCAGGGTGTCGTTTGCCGCGGCGGCACTCAGCACCCGATAGGCCGTTTGCGCGGAAAGACAGGCCCCGGTGGGATTATGCAGCGCGGAGTTGGTGATATAGAGACGTGGACGTACCGTCGCGAGGACCTGCTCAAACACCGCAATATCCGGCCCGGTTGGGGTATAAGGCACGCCAACAATATTTACCTGATGGGCACGCAGCAGTGCCTGGAAATTAAAGTAGCAAGGATCGTCCACGACCACGCTGTCACCCGGGCGCAGCAGAAAGCGGCAAAGTAAATCCAGCGCCTGGCTGCCCGAGCCGGTTAGCATCAGCTGTTCCATCGAGGCCGACAGTCCTTCGCGGGCGAAACGTGCCAGCAGCAGATGCCGCAATGTCGCTGATCCACGTGAGCTGCCGTAATCCGTCAGCAGCGTATCGGATGAGCGCGTCAGCTGGCGCAGACCTTTGCGCAGTGCTTCATTGGGCATCCAGTCCGCAGGCAGCCAGCCGCAGCCAGGCGTCAGTTCCCCCGCGCTGGCATCCAGCGACTGGCGCGAGACCCAGAAGGGATCCACTTCCCGCCGTCGCGTGCTGCTGTTATCCGCCAGGCTGCGGGTGACCAGCGGGGTGCCGGAAACATAAAAACCGGACCCACGTCGCGCGCGGATCAGCCCTTCGGCTGCCAGTCGTTCATAAGCTTCCACGACCGTAGAAGGTGACACCGTCATCATGGCGGCATAGCGACGTACCGACGCCAGCCGATCGCCCGGAACCAGTGCGCCAGTGACAATCCTGCGGCGAATATCATCAATCAGTGTTTCTGTGCGGGTCATCCGTTTTTCAGCCATCAACTGTATGGGTGGTGTAAGCCATACAGAACAACAAAATTGTATGGCAGTGTATCTTCGAAGCGCGCGCGATGCTCTCTACTATCAGCGGGAGATAATTCTTTATATTGATAGCAGAGGACATATGGCACGAGCAACAGCAGGGTGGTGGAGTGGTCTTTCCGGGGTGATCATTTTTAGCGGATCACTGCCCGCCACCAGAGTGGCCATCGGGGGATTTTCACCTCTGTTTCTGACCTCTGCCCGCGCGGTGATTGCCGCACTGCTGGCCGGAGGTTTATTACTGATGTTGCGCCAGAAACGCCCCGCACGCGGCGATCTCCTGTCGCTGTTGATTGTCGCTACGGGTGTGGTCGTCGGCTTTCCACTGCTGACCGCGCTTGCCCTGCGTGAGATGACGGCTGCGCATTCGCTGGTATTTATCGGACTGTTGCCGCTTTCCACTGCCATTTTTGGCGTCCTCAGGGGCGGTGAACGCCCACGGCCAGCATTCTGGCTGTTCTCACTGCTGGGAGCGGGCATCGTTGCGGGATTTGCCATCTCCAGCGGTGAGGCGGGATCGTTAACCGGGGATCTGCTGATGGTGACTGCGATTCTGCTGTGCGGTCTGGGTTATGCAGAAGGGGCTGGGTTGTCGCGAAGGCTCGGTGGCTGGCAGGTGATCAGCTGGGCGCTGCTGCTGGCGCTACCGGTCATGGCCGTCACCGGTCTGATCAATTTACCGCATGGCTGGCAGGGCATCAGCGTTCCTGCCTGGCTCAGCCTTGGCTATGTGTCCCTGTTCAGTATGCTGATCGGTTTTATTTTCTGGTATCGCGGGCTGGCACTGGGAGGAATTGCTGGGGTAGGGCAATTGCAGCTTCTGCAACCCTTCTTCGGGCTGCTGCTCAGCGCACTGTTCCTGCATGAACCGGTTGCTCTCGGCATGGTTGCCTGTGCGGGCGCGATTATTCTTTGCGTGGCGGGGGCAAAACGTTTTGCCTGAAAGACGGTACCCGGACGAAACCGGGTATCAAAACTCAATCAGTCGCTGATACAAAAGCTGCACAATATCCTGTCGTTGAGACAGTACCGCGTGTGCCCGGATCCGAAGCCCGTCGACGGAGTAGAGCACCCGGTAACCCTTCTGCGTATTGCATTCCCGATAGCGGTCAGAACCAATCTTAAGTAATTCAGGGCACAGCTGGCAGCCCACAGGAAAAGCGGATACTTTGCTTTCGAACTCTTCAATAATGCACTCAATGACGGGCAAAGGGGCAACGCCGCAGGCGATAAGATGATTTCTCAGCTGCAATAATGTGCTTCTTGCCGTCTCGGTGTATTCAATCGTGACATCTGCCATTCCGGTTAGTTATCCAGACTGGCTAACAGCTGATCGCGTGAGTAAACCTTACCTTCAGCCGCATCTTTTTCCGATAACGTCATCAGTTTCAGCAACGCAACGGCGCTGTCTCGAGCCTGCCTGTCAGCATAGGATTCGATGACGTAAGCCGGAATGCCATTCTGTGTCACGATGATAGGCTCGGAGACATCGAGCGTGGCGGCATTTTTTTTGATGTGGCTGATCGTTTCTACTCTCACTGGATTCTCCCGTTAAACGTGTTGCGTAACCGGTCTGAATATAGACCATTAAAAGATGATTATCCCCGGTTGATGCAAAAAAAACCAGACCGGAGTCTGGTTTTCTTCATACGCATTACGCTTCGGGGAACGGCATGGCGTTGCCCGGTGCTTCCCGGTGAATATGCAGGAAGGTCAGGTGACGTTCGTACTGATCGAGAATGTCATTGATGATCTGCTCGCGAGTGTAGTCCATCAAATCGTTACCCTGTGTTCCCTCCAGCAGGAAGGTCTCCAGACGGAAGTAGTCAGATTTCCCACTGCGTGCACGGTAGGTAAACGCCGGAACCGAATAACGCTGCGGCCAGATCTGGTAGAGGAAGCTCTGTTCATCCGCCATATCCACCAGCAGTTCCAGATGATTCAGGCGCTCGTCATCCACGGCGGGCAACTCATTCACCTGCACCTTCGCTCCACGGCGCTCCAGTTCACGTCCCACTTCTTCCATAGCAGGACGACAGACGTTATCCAGCATCTTACGAGTATGGGTGGTGCCCGGATAGTTCATCACGCGTGAAATACGCTGTTTCCAGTTCAGACGGTCGTCGCGCGATACCGGCACCGGTGGCGTGTTAACGGTCGCACTGGCGCGGCGGTGATCTTCCACACGCAGTGATTTATACAGACCGGCCATCACAAAGAAGATCACAAAGCTGAACGGTAGCCCCATGATCACCGTGGTTTTCTGCAAGGCGGTTACGCCGTTAACCATCAGCATCCCCAGCGTCAGCACACCAATAGTGACCGACCAGAAGATACGCAACCAGTTGGGGGCATCATTATTGATGTCGGCCAGGCGCGAGGTGAAGTTACCCAGCACCAGGGAACCGGAATCGGCCGACGTCACATAGAACAACAGCCCGGTAATGGTGGCGACCGAGGCACTGAAGGTAAAGCCAGGATACTGCGCCAGCAGGCTGTAGAAGCCGCGCTCCGGGTGCGCCATGGTTTCCTGCGCAAACGCCATATTGCCGTGGATGATCTCATACAGTGCGCTGTTACCGAAGATCGACAACCACAGCAGGGTAAAGATAAACGGAATGGTCAGCGTACCCACAACAAACTGACGAATAGTACGTCCACGGGAGATACGTGCGAGGAACAGACCGACAAACGGCGACCAGGCAACCCACCAGGCCCAGAAGAACAGCGTCCAGTTGTTCATCCATTCGGTCGGACGATCAAAAGCGAAACTGTTCAGCGTCATCCCCATAAAGCGGTTGATATAATCCCCGACGTTCAGCACCAGCGCATTCAGCAGGAAGCTGGTATCGCCGACGAACAGCACAAACAGGATCAGACCAAAGGCCAGCAGCACGTTGAGTTCCGACAGGAAGCGAATGCCTTTATTCACCCCGGAGGTCACGGAAATGGTCGCCATGATCACCGACAGAACGATCAGCCCGGCCTGCGCGGTCAGCCCTTCCGGTACGTCAAACAGCACTTTCAGCCCGTAGTTGAGCTGTACCACGCCAATACCCAGCGTGGTGGCAATACCAAAGATCGTGCCCAGTACGGCGGCGATATCGACGGTATGACCAATCGGTCCGTTGATGCGTTTACCAAAAATAGGGTAGAGCGCCGAGCGGATGGTGAGCGGCAAGCCATAACGGTAACTGAAGTAACCGAGGGCGATGCCCATCAGGGCATACATCGACCAGCCGGTCAGGCCGTAGTGGAACAATGTCCAGACCATCGCCTGGCGCGCCGCTTCCATCGTCTGGCCCTGGCCCTCCGGCGGCATCATATACTGGGTCACCGGCTCCGCCACCGAGAAGAACATCAGATCGATACCGATGCCGGCGGCGAACAGCATGGCCGCCCAGCTCATCAGGCTGAATTCAGGTTTCGACTGTTCTGGCCCGAGCTTGATGGAGCCAAAGCGTGAGCAGGCGATGAAAATGACGAACACGATATAGAGTGTGGCCGCCAGCAGGTAGTACCAGCCGAAGGTGTTGGATACCCAGTCAAGGGTGCGATTGATCCAGCGATCGGAAAAATCCGTGAACAGGATAGTCGTGAGGGAAAACAGCAGGATAAGTGCTGCTGAGGTATAGAAAACCACGGGATTAATACGATCTTTTTGAGGCTTTCCTGGTATTTCAGTCGTCGGCATAATGTCTCCGCAAAAAATGCTCAAGAAAATAGCCTGAAGTCCGCTCTGCAAAGCGCGCATTAGCGCATACTGGGTAACATCCGCCGTATATCCGCTAATTACACTGGGAGAACCATCAGGGTGATTATCAGGTGTAATATATTGATTAATCGTTAGTGTTTTTGATCCTAATCACCTCCTGAAAGTAAATTTTGTGTAAACAAGAACAGGAATGATAGTTTTTATTGATTGAGCATTCAATTAAAAAAAACTTCACCGTCTCATTTTTCCCGGTTTTTTCCGCACGAAAACCTCATGTCGCTTGACGATTGTCACCAGGTAAAATACAACTAGTTCCTGTCAGGGGAGTCTCGCCAGAAGAGACTGAGAGGCTAATGAGCGATTTTTCGCGGCTTAGCGACCCTTAGAACCTGACCCAGTTGATACTGGCGGAGGAAGACTCGTACCCGATGGCGCAACTGTCGCGCCGCCAGGGTACCTGCCACGTGGGCTGGCTGCTGATCGTCCCCGTCTTTTCCTTACTCTGTATCACGGGTCTCCGCATCTATTGAGAGGCTAACGTGACACGATCTGTATTCCCCTTTTTCCTTTTCGAAAACGGTACATCATGAGCCGCTGGTCGGTGATCGGTGATGGCGTCGCCGGGCTGTGTGTCGCCACATTACTCGCTGAACGGGGTCAATCCGTTGAAGTGATCACCTCAGAACAGCACGGTGCGGCATCGCACTGGGCTGGCGGCATGCTCGCCCCCTGGTGCGAAGGTGAAAGTGCCCCCGAAGAGGTGGTCGAGCTGGGTCAGCGTTCCGCACCCTGGTGGTCGGCGCGCATCCAGGGAGTGGAACATCACGGTACCCTGGTGGTGGCCCCCGCACGCGATACTCCCGAACTCAGCCGCTTTGCGCGTATGACGCGGGCGCATCAGTGGGTGGAACCGGCAACACTCGAACCGGCGCTGGAAGGCCGCTTTGCCCGCGGGCTGTTCTTTCCCGGTGAGGCACACCTTGACCCGCGCAGTGCATTGCACCAGCTGCGTATGACTCTGCAACGCAGCGGTGTTCCTTTCCACTCGGGCCAACCCGGCGGAACGGTCATTGACTGTCGGGGGATCCACGCGGCCCCTGATCTGCCTGAACTGCGTGCCGTACGCGGTGAGATGCTGATCCTGCACTGCGAAGAGGTGCCGTTCTCCCGCCCCATCCGTCTGCTGCATCCCCGTTTCCCCTGCTATCTGGTGCCCCGCGCCGGAGGGCGCTTGATGCTGGGCGCGACAATGGTGGAAAGCGACGACAACAGCCCGATCAGCGCACGCGCGATGATGGAACTGTTGAGTGCCGCCTGGGCTATCCACCCGGCGCTGGCCGAGGCGCGAATACTGGAAAGCGGCACCGGGCTACGCCCGGCTTATCACAATAATCTCCCCGCCATTCGCTACCAGAACGGCGTCTGGTCCCTTAATGGCATGTATCGCCACGGCTTTCTTCTTGCCCCCGTCATGGCAGAAAAACTGATGCTGCAACTGCAGCAGGAAAACCTGATATGAAAATCCAGCTTAACGGCCTCCCGATCGACACCACCGCCCGCACGCTGGCGGAGCTGCTGCATGAACAGCAGATGGATGCAGGCTGCGTGGCCAGCGCCCTTAACGGCGAATTCGTGCCGCGCTCACGCTATGAAACACAGCCACTGACCGCAGGCTGTGAGCTTGAGGTGTTATCACCGATGCAGGGAGGATAACGTATGTTTTACGATTTTATTCCGCAGTCACGTTTTCTGCTCGGCACCGCAGGGTATCCCTCTCCGGCGATCCTGCAACAGGCCATTGAGGCCTCGGGCAGCGAAATCATCACCGTCAGCCTGCGCCGTGAAGGGCGGCAGGGCGCCGCCTTCCGTGACCTGCTGACGGGGCTGAACAGGCGGGTCCTGCCCAATACCGCAGGCTGCCACAGCGTTAAAGAAGCCGTGACCACGGCGCATATGGCGCGTGAAGTGTTTAACACCCGCTGGATAAAGCTGGAGGTGATTGGTCACGCGGATACGCTGCAACCCGATCCCTTTGCCCTGGTGGAAGCGGCCCGCATTCTCTGCGCGGAGGGATTCCAGGTGTTTCCCTACACCACGGAAGACCTGATCCTCGGCGAGAAGCTGATCGAAGCAGGCTGTGAACTGCTGATGCCCTGGGGCGCACCGATTGGTTCCGGCCAGGGGCTGCGCAATATCGAAGGGCTGCGTTCAATGCGCGCCTGGTTTAAAGACATTCCGCTGATTATCGATGCCGGGATCGGCGCGCCCAGCCAGGCCGCACAGGCAATGGAGATGGGGTTTGACGGCATTCTGCTGAATACAGCCGTGGCCAAAGCGCAGGATCCGGTCCGTATGGCCGGGGCGTTTGCTGCCGCTATCCGCGCCGGTCACGACGCCTGTCATGCAGGCCTGGTCGAACGCCGCGATATGGCCAGCGCCTCCACGCCGATTTTTGGCATGGCGCAGTTTCACACACAGGAGCCATAACGGATGGACCGCTATCAACGACAATCCATGCTGCCGGAAATCGGCGAGGCAGGGCAATCTGCCCTGCTGAAGGCCCGCGTGCTGGTGATCGGCGCGGGCGGGTTGGGTGCCACCCTGCTGCCGCTGCTGGCCGGGGCCGGGGTAGGCTACATCAGAATATATGACGGCGACCGGGTGGAAGAGCACAACCTGCACCGCCAGACGCTGTACCGTATGCAGGACTGCGGGGAGCACAAAGTCGATTGCGCGCAGCTGGCCCTTAATGCACGTAACCCGGATTGTGTCGTCGATGCACGACCGCAGGCGCTGAGTGCCAGCATGATGGACGAAGCACTGGACGACATCGATCTGGCGATCGATGCCGCTGATAATTTTGCCGTCACTTATCTGCTTTCCGACGCCTGTCTGCCGCGCCAGATCCCGCTGGTCAGCGCCTCGGTCCTCGGGCGCAGGGGCTACGTTGGTGGCTTCTGCGGCACCGCCCCGAGCTATCGTGCAGTGTTTCCGCAGCTGCCGGGCAGCGCGGCGAACTGTAATACCGCAGGCGTGATGGGCCCGGCGGTGGCCGCGCTGGGTGCCATGCAGGCGCAGATGGCACTCAGTATTCTGCTCGGATTAACGCCTTCGCCGCTGGGTTGTCTGATCAACTGCGATTTCACCACCTGGCATTTCCGCCCGTTCCGCTTTGACGGAGCCGATGAACCCGATCAGCCCGTGGTACCGTTTATCGATCGCGCTATGCTGAACAGCGAAGACTGTATTGTTGAACTGCGCAGCCGGGAGGAGGCCCCCGAGAGTGTGGCGATTAACGCTCACCGGGTGCTGCCTGAAGCGATCAACGACTGGCAGCCGCCTGTAAACTGCCGCATCGTGCTGGTGTGTGCCAGCGGGATCCGCGCGGCAAAAGCAGCGAGGAACCTGCAACAGCGCGGCATGACTCAGCTGGCGATGATGGTGGCAAACCGCTAAAAAAATAAAAGACACCCTGCGAAGGTAAGGGATGACAGCCTTAATTGTTATGTTATAACATAACAATATTGTTTGTGCGGGCAGCACTGTGACTGCCCGCCGGAAACACGCTGTCAATGCCTGAGAGGATGTCATCATGTCAGAAAAATACGCTTTACCCGGGAACGATACCCGCCTGCCCGTGACCGTTTTGTCGGGTTTTCTCGGGGCAGGGAAAACGACGCTGCTTAACCATATCCTGAATAACCGCGAAGGACGCCGCGTGGCGGTGATCGTCAACGATATGTCGGAAGTGAATATTGATGCGGCGCTGGTGCGCGACGGCGGTGCTGAACTGTCGCGCACCGACGAGAAACTGGTGGAGATGAGCAACGGCTGCATCTGCTGCACGCTGCGCGAAGATCTGCTGCTGGAAGTGAACCGTCTGGCACGCGAAGGGCGCTTCGACCAGTTGGTGATCGAATCGACCGGCATTTCAGAGCCGCTGCCGGTCGCGGAAACCTTTACGTTCGAAGATGAAACCGGGGAAAGCCTGTCTGCCGTGGCGCGCCTGGATACCATGGTCACCGTTGTCGATGGCTACAATTTCCTGCGCGACTATGAATCCCGCGACAGCATCCGTTCACGCGGTGAGTCGCTGGGTGAGGGCGATGAACGCTCGGTGGTCGATCTGCTGATCGAGCAGATTGAATTCTGCGACGTGCTGATACTGAACAAAATCGATCTTATCGACCACGATCAGCGCACACGGTTGTTTGCCATCCTGCGCAACCTCAACCCGCGCGCACGTATTGAGTCTGCCCGCTTTGGTGAAGTCCCGCTGGACCGGGTGCTGAGTACCGGCCTGTTTGACTTTGACGAGGCGGCACAGGCTCCGGGCTGGATGCAGGAGCTGCGCGGTACGCATGTCCCGGAAACCGAAGAGTACGGTATCAGCAACTTTGTCTGGCGCGCCCGCCGCCCGTTTCACCCCGAGCGTTTCTGGGCATTATTTTCCGGGGCATTGCCCGGCGTCGTGCGTTCGAAAGGCTATTTCTGGCTGGCATCACGGCCTGGCTATGCCGGCAACTGGTCGCAGGCAGGGGGCGTGGCACGCCAGGGAATGGCGGGCAGCTGGTGGGTCAGCGTGCCGCGCGAACGCTGGCCGCAGGATGAGGAGTCCCTGCTGGAAATTATGCACCACTGGCAGGAAGGTATCGGAGATGCCCGACAGGAGCTGGTGTTTATCGGCATGGAGATGGATGAAGCCGGGCTGCGCCAGCAGCTGAATAATGCCCTGCTGACGGACAGTGAGATGGCCGCCGGTCCGCAGAGTTGGGCCAGATGGCGCGACCCGGTTCCCGCCTGGTTCAACGGATAACACCCTGCCAGGGACGGCAGGTACCCGGTTAATTATTGCATCTGTGGCTGACGCTCAGTATCGTGTGCGCAATTTCTCAGACTCGCCGGACACCACGATGACCTCTCACATCCCAAAAGATCCTTTGCATGGCCTGACGCTGGAAGCCCTGTTAACTGCTCTGCACGCGCGTTATGGCTGGGAAGAGCTGGCGAAGCGCGTCAATATCAACTGCTTCAAAAGCGATCCGAGCATTAAATCCAGCCTGAAATTCCTGCGCCGCACCCCGTGGGCTCGCAAAGAAGTCGAAGAGTTGTACATTGCCTCACTGGATGACGTGCCGGAAACCCCGTCGGACAATCCCTGGGGCAACTGGCAGGGAAAGAAATAGTCATCTGATCGCCCGCTGATGCGGCAACACATTTCATACATGGCACACATTATGCTTATTATGCTTATCCAATTTCATCACTGGAGAGCTTCCAATGCGTGCCACCGCTCCTTCACCGCTTATGTACCTGACAGCATCGCGACAGTGTGAAATTGCTAATCTGCGTAATCTGCTCCACACCGGCCACCTGACCGCTATCATCAGCCAGCTTATCCATGAGCTGCAGCGCGAACGCGGTGCCAGCAATATCTGGATCTGTTCTCAGGGAAGGATGTTTGGCGACGAACTTCCCCAGCGAGCACGCCAGGTCAGCCAGATCATCGCCAGCATGATGACGAAACTGCCCGCGATCCCTTCCCCGGAGAACACATCACAGGGCAGCAGCCGGTTATTCAGCCGGATTGCCGCGGCGATCTACGCGCTGAGCGAACTTCCGGCGCTGCGGGATGCCGTCAGTCAGTTCACACTCAGTCACGCCCAGGCGATGGCACAGTTCAATCATATTATCCGGCAGCAGTTGAACCTCGCTTTTGAAATGATCGACACCGCCTCCGATCCTGATATTTCCCGCGCCCTGATTGCGATGTTCAGTTTTATGCAGGGGAAGGAGCTGGCCGGGCAGGAGAGAGCCACCGGATCTGCCGGTTACGCTGCGGGTGAATTCAGCGCGGAGCAGAACGAGAGAATGGTGGCGCTGATCGGCGCACAGGAGCGCTGCTTTGCCAGTTTCAGCCAGTTTGCCGATGTGGAAAACCTGCAACGCTGGCGCAGCATCGCCATCTGTGACAGTGATGTCGAGCGGCTGCGGCGCATTGCCTGCACGCGCACCACGCCGGAAGCCGGGGGGACAGAGATGGCCCTGCGCTGGTATCAGCTGATGACCCGTCGTATCGACAGTCTGAAAGTCATTGAAGATGGCCTTGCCCATCATCTGACCCGCTGCTGTCACGACAGCATTCGTCGCGCTGAAACCCGCCGCGAAGAGCAGGAAGAGGATATCCATCAGGCGTTCAGCGGGCTGGATAATCAGCCAGCGTACAGCGTCTATGTGGCAGGCCGCGACGGGTTGCAGCAAGAGGCACAGCAGCTGGACACCGGGGGACTGACACCGCAGCTGGGGCGTTCAGTACTGGAGCTGGTACAGGCCCAGTCCGAGAGGTTACAGGCCCAGGACACCGAGCTGGCAGCGATGCGCGCCACGCTGAATGAGCGTAAACAGATTGACCAGGCCAAGGTGCTGCTGATGCGTCATCACGACTATAACGAAGAGCAGGCCTGGCAGACCCTGCGCAAAATGGCGATGGATCAGAACAGACGTATTGCCGACGTTGCCATTGCACTGCTCTCCGTGGCCGCCGCTTTTACACCACGCGCACAGTAATAGTTGCACAAACAGTGGGCATTCTGTGCTTCACCGTGGGGCACGGGTCATTCGCGGTGACGACGCAACGGGATAATCAGCGCGGCAACCGCCTGACATCCCGCAGTTTCTCCGTCATTTCCTGACCTGGCACATCGCTTGCATCATTAAAAAAACATAATCACGTATTTTTGCACCAATGGCGGTGTAAGAATGCTTTGGATAAAGGCGTCCAACCGCATGCTCAGGCATGTCGGTAGGACGCCTTTTTTTATGCTTTTTTTTCAGGAAGCCAGACGATGAGCAAACCGAGTTTTCCGCTGTCCAGACGTCGATTTCTTACGGGTAGCGCCCTTTTGGGTGGCAGCTACCTTGTTCCCGGGCTGATGAACAGCGTCTGGGCTGCCGGCTCGGATGCCCCGGAAAAAACCAACATTCGGGTGGGATTCATTCCCTTGACGGACTGTGCGCCAGTGGTCATGGCGGCGGTAAAGGGCTTCGATAAAAAATATGGCATCACCCTGACACCGACCAAAGAAGCGAGCTGGGCCGCCGTGCGCGACAAACTCACCTCAGGGGAGCTGGATGCAGCCCATGTGCTGTACGGCATGATCTACGGCCTGCAACTGGGTGTCGCCGGGCCACAGCATGATATGGCGAACCTGATGACGCTGAATCAAAACGGCCAGGCGATCACTCTGTCAAATCAGTTGAAAGAGGCCGGTGTCACGACAGCGGAGGGGTTGAAAAAGGCCGTCGCGGCGCAACCCGCAGGCAGTTACACCTTTGCTCACACCTTTCCCACCAGCACTCATGCCATGTGGCTTTATTACTGGCTGGCCAATGCTGGCATCGATCCTTTTGCCGATGTCCGTACCGTCGTGGTGCCGCCGCCACAGATGGTGATGAACATGAAAATTGGCAACATGAGCGGCTACTGTGTAGGCGAGCCGTGGAACCAGCGTGCCATCAGCGACAACATCGGTTTTACCGCCGAAACCACCCAGAACATCTGGCCCGATCACCCGGAAAAAATCCTCGGCACCCGTGCCGCATGGGTGAAAGAGAACCCGAACAGCGCGCGGGCACTGACCGCCGCCGTGCTGGAGGCCGCACGCTGGATCGATGCCTCCGACGACAACCGCCGGGAAACCGCGCAGGTGATCGCCAGCCGGGCCTACCTCAACACCAAACCTGAAACCATCGAGGGCCGCATGCTGGGCCATTACGACAACGGACTGGGAAAACGCTGGCAGGATGCGCACCCGATGCGCTTCTTCAACGATGGCCAGGTCAGCTACCCCTGGCTGTCTGACGGCATGTGGTTCCTCACGCAGCAAAAACGCTGGGGTCTGCTGAAACAGGAACCCGATTATCTGGCCGTGGCAAAACAGGTTAACCGCACTGATATCTATGCACAGGCCGCCAGCGCCGTGGGCAACATTTCACTGCCGGAGAACGGGATGCGCAGCAGCACCCTGATCGACGGCAAAGTCTGGGACGGCAGCAACCCGGCAGCGTATGCCGCCAGTTTCGCCCTTAAGGCCGGAGGTCAGTCATGAAAAATCAGGCAACCGTCATTCCGCTGGTAAACGAACCGGCCACGCTGAATGCACAAATCATCCCGCTGAATAACAACCCGACACCTAAAGCGCGGCGACGATTCACGCTGCGCCCGCTGTTACAGCGCATCATTCCTGGCGTATGCGGGATGATCCTGCTGCTCGGCGTGTGGCAGATTGCTGCACTCTACAGCACCGGTTTTCCCGGACCGGTCTCCACCTGGCAGGCGGCGGTCACACTGTTCGCCGATCCCTTCTACAACGCCGGGCCAAACGATCAGGGTATTGGCTGGAACGTGCTGGCTTCACTGCAACGTGTCGCTATCGGTTTTGGCCTGGCGGCACTGGTCGGCATCCCGGCGGGCTTTCTGCTGGGGCGTTTTCTGTTTTTAGGCCGCATGTTCAGCCCGATTATTGCCCTGCTGCGCCCCGTCAGCCCGCTGGCCTGGCTGCCCATTGGTCTGCTGCTGTTCCAGCGTGCGGAACCGGCTTCCAGCTGGACCATTTTCATCTGTTCCATCTGGCCAATGGTGATCAATACGGCAGAAGGCGTGCAGAGGATCCCCCGGGACTACCTCAACGTTGCGCGGGTACTCAACCTCTCTGAATTCACCATTATGCGCAAAATCCTGTTCCCGGCGGTGCTGCCCGCGGTACTGACCGGCGTCCGTCTTTCGATTGGCATTGCCTGGCTGGTGATCGTCGCCGCCGAAATGCTCACCGGGGGCCTGGGCATCGGATTCTGGATCTGGAACGAGTGGAACAACCTCAACGTGGAAAACATTCTTATCGCCATTGCGATTATCGGTGTGGTCGGCCTGCTGCTGGAACAGGCGCTGATGCTGCTCGCACGCCGCTTTTCCTGGCAGGACAGCCAGCAGGAGAACAAATAATGTCGAACATTATTGAAGTACAGCAGGTCAGCCAGCGCTTTAACACCGCCCAGGGCGATTTTCTCGCGCTGGATAACGTCAGCTTCAGCATCCGCAAAGGGGAAACGCTGAGCCTGATCGGGCACTCCGGCTGCGGGAAATCGACGCTGCTGAATCTGATCGCCGGACTGACGCTGCCCAGCGAAGGCGGCCTGCTGTGTGATAACCGCGAGATCGCCGGGCCGGGACCGGAGAGGGCGGTGGTGTTTCAGAACCACTCCCTGCTGCCGTGGCTGACCGCTTACGACAACGTGGCGCTGGCGGTAAATCAGGTCTTCAAAGGCAGCATGAGCCGGGCAGAGCGTCACGAATGGATCCTCGAAAATCTTGGACTGGTGCAGATGGGGCATGCCCGCGATAAACGGCCGGGCGAACTTTCTGGTGGCATGAAACAGCGCGTCGGTATTGCCCGCGCGCTGGCCATGAAGCCCAAAGTGCTGCTGATGGATGAACCCTTTGGTGCGCTGGATGCGCTGACCCGCGCCCGCCTGCAGGACGCCGTGATGAGTATTCAGCAAAAACTGAACACCACTATCGTACTGATCACCCATGACGTCGACGAAGCGGTGCTGCTCTCGGACCGCGTAATGATGATGACGAACGGCCCGGCGGCAAAAATTGGTGAGATCATGGATGTGACATTGCCCCGTCCCCGTTCGCGGGTGGCGCTGGCGGATGATCCTCAGTATCACCAGCTGCGTCAGCGCGTGCTGCATTTCCTCTACGAAAAACAGTCAGCGGCATAAGGGGAACATCATGGCGGAACATCTGGTGGTGATCGGCAACGGGATGGCAGGCATGCGCATGGTGGAAACCCTGTGCCAGCTGGCGCCTGACCGTTACCGCATCACGGTGATTGGCCGTGAACCGCTGGGCAACTACAACCGCATCATGCTTTCCCCGGTACTGGGCGGTGAAAAAGCCTTCGCGGAAACGCTGCTGCATACGCCCGACTGGTACCGCCAGCACAACATCACCCTGCACAGCGGAGAAGCCGTCACATCGCTGGACACGCACCGACAAACGCTGACCACCGGACAGCGGACCCTGAAGTGGGATCAGCTGGTGCTGGCCACCGGCTCGCTGCCGGTTCTCCCTGAGATCCCCGGTATCCGGCGGCCGCATGTTCAGGGGTTCCGCACCCTGGCAGATGTCGAACAGATGCTGAACAGCACTGGTCCCGTGGTGGTGCTGGGCGGGGGGCTGCTGGGTATTGAAGCTGCCGCAGCCCTGCGCCTGCGCGGCCGTGCGGTCACGCTGATCCATCGCAACAGCTGGCTGATGGATCGGCAGCTTGATCCTGAAGCCGGTGGGCTGCTGGCCGCCACGCTGGTGCAGCGCGGTATCGACTGCCGCCTCAACACGGCGCTAAGCCGTATCGACCGGACGACAGTCACGCTGCGTGACGGCACCCGGCTTCCCGCTACCTGCGTGCTTATCGCTATCGGCGTGGCACCAGATACCGCGCTGGCACGTGAAGCCGGGATCCCCTGCCAGCGCGGTGTGGTGGTGGATCGTCAGTGCCGCACCGCCCTGGCAGGCATCAGTGCGCTGGGCGAGTGTTGTGAAATGGAGGGCGAGACGTTTGGTCTGGTGGCCCCCTGTTTCGCCCAGGCCCAGGTGCTGGCACAGCGGCTGGCGGGCATGCCCGTCGCGGACTATGTCAGTGAAGACAACGGCACCCGCCTGAAAGTCAGCGGCATTGAGGTGTTCAGCGCCGGGGATATCTCCTCGCGACAGGACCGGCACAGCGCCAGCGCCTTTGATCCGATTGCCGGTCACTACCGGCGCCTGTTTTTTCGACAGCAACAGCTGGTGGGTATCCTGCTTTACGGGGAAACCGGCGACAGCGCCACCCTGCTAGCCCGCCTGCAGAAAGCGACACCACAAAGTACGCACCTGCTGCTTAACCCGGAACACGCAACGCAGCCACAGGCTGCAGGACAAAATCAGATGAGCAAACCGACCCTTGTTGTTATTGGCCACGGCATGGTGGGCCACCATTTCCTTGAGCAGCTGGTTGCCCGGCAGCTGCATCAGCAGTTCCATATTGTGGTGTACGGTGAAGAGCGCCATATGGCCTACGACCGTGTACATCTGTCGGAATATTTTGCCGGTAAGGGTCACGCCGAGCTGTCGATGGTCAGTGAAAACTTTTTTGACGAGCATGGCATCGAACTGCGTACCCACTGCGCGGTCACGGAGATTGACCGCCAGCGCCGCTGTGTGCGTGATGCCAGCGGTCACGAGATGGCATGGGACAAACTGGTTCTGGCCACCGGCTCCTGGCCTTTTGTGCCGCCTATTCCCGGTGGTGACAGCGACAGCTGCTTTGTCTACCGCACGCTGGATGACCTTGATGGTATCGCCGCAAAAGCGCAGAACGCGCGACACGGCGTGGTGATTGGCGGTGGCCTGCTGGGCCTGGAAGCGGCCAACGCGTTAACCCAGCTCGGTCTTGAAACGGCCGTGGTGGAGTTTGCCCCACGCCTGATGGCCGTACAGCTGGATGATGGCGGTGCGGCCATGCTGCGGCACAAAATCGATGCGCTGGGGGTACAGGTGCTGACCGGTAAATCCACCCAGGAGATCGTCCGCCAGCCGGATGGTCGCTTACAGCTTCAGTTCGCTGACGGCAGCCAGATCGACACGGATTTAGTGCTGTTTTCTGCCGGTATACGCCCGCGCGACCAGCTGGCCGCCGCGGCCGGGCTGACCCTTGGTCCCCGTGGCGGTATTGATATCAATAGCGGCTGCATCACTTCCGATGGCGATATTCTGGCGATTGGCGAGTGCGCGCTGTGGAACGGACAGATTTTTGGGCTGGTGGCACCGGGCTATCAGATGGCACGCGTGGCAGCGGCGGTGCTGGCCGGGGAAGAAGCGGCATTTACCGGCGCAGACATGAGCACCAAACTGAAACTGCTCGGCGTGGAGGTGGCATCATTTGGCGATGCCCACGGCCGCACGCCTGGCAGCAAAAGCTACTACTGGAACAATGAACCACAGGAAATCTTTAAAAAAATTGTCGTCTCTGCCGACGGCAAACAGCTGCTGGGCGGGATCCTGGTGGGTGACAGCAGCGACTACAGCACGCTGCTGCAAATGATGCTGAACAGTATGCCGCTGCCTGCCGCCCCGGAACATCTGATCCTGCCGCAGCGGGAAGGCGGGGCGATCAAAGCGCTCGGCGTGGCCGCGCTGCCGGACAGTGCTCAGGTCTGCTCCTGTCATAACGTCAGTAAAGGCGCTATCTGTGCGGCAGTGTCCGGCGGCTGTGGCGATATGGCCTCATTAAAAAGCTGTACCAAAGCGGCTACCGGCTGCGGCGGTTGCACCGCGCTGGTGAAACAGGTGATGGAATATCAGCTGGCCAGCCAGGGCGTGGAGGTGAAAAAGGATATCTGCGAACACTTTGCCCACTCACGCCAGGAGCTGCACCACCTGATCCGCGTCGGGGAGATCAAGAGTTTCGATGCGTTGCTATTGAAGCATGGCCACGGGCTGGGCTGTGAAATATGTAAACCGCTGGTGGGATCGCTGCTGGCATCGGTATGGAATGAGTACCTGCTTAAACCTCAGCACCTGCCGTTGCAGGACACTAACGATCGCTACTTTGCCAATATCCAGAAAGACGGCACCTACTCCGTGGTGCCACGGGTCCCGGCGGGTGAAATTACCGCACGCGGCCTGATTGCCATTGGTGAAGTCGCCGAACGCTATAACCTCTACAGCAAAATTACCGGCGGGCAGCGCATCGACCTGTTCGGCGCCCGCCTCGAACAATTACCGGACATCTGGGAGACGTTGCTGGCCGCAGGATTTGAAACCGGGCACGCCTACGGAAAATCACTGCGCACGGTGAAATCCTGTGTCGGTTCCACCTGGTGCCGCTACGGCGTTCAGGACTCCACCCGCTTCGCTATTGCGCTGGAAAATCGCTACAAGGGGCTGCGTGCGCCGCACAAAATCAAAATGGCGGTTTCCGGCTGTACCCGTGAGTGCGCGGAGGCACAGAGCAAAGATATCGGCGTGATCGCCACCGAGAAGGGCTGGAATCTCTATGTCTGCGGTAACGGCGGCATGAAACCGCGCCACGCCGACCAGTTTGCCAGCGATCTTGATGACGCCACGCTGATCCGCTACGTCGACCGCCTGCTGATGTTTTACATCCGCACCGGCGATCGACTGCAGAGAACCAGCGTCTGGATGGACAATCTTGAAGGCGGGCTGGATTACCTGCGCCAGGTCATCATTGAGGACTCGCTGGGCATCGCTGAGGAGCTGGAGCAGGAGATGGCGCGCGTGGTAGACAGCTACCAGTGCGAATGGCGCACCACGCTGGAAAGCCCGGATCGTCTGGCCCTGTTCCGCTCAACGCTCAACAGCAGCCTGCCCGATGAAACAGTACAGTGGCAGCAGGAACGCGGGCAGATACGGCCGTCCGATGCACCTGTGACGATAGTGCAGGATGCTACCGCTCATCCCTGGACCGATATCTGTCAACTGGATGAGATCCCGCCACAGGCCGGGATTGGCGCGCGCATCGGAACACAGCGTATTGCTCTGTTCCGCCTGAACGATCGGGTCTTCGTGCTGGATGATAATGAACCCGGCACGCGCGCCAGCGTGTTGTCTCGCGGCATGCTGGGCGATGCCGGTGGCGAACCGATGGTCATTTCTCCGCTGTATAAACAGCGCTTCCGCCTGCGTGACGGTCAGGCACTGGACGGGAGCGGGCTGGCGGTGCGTTGCTGGCCGGTGAAAATCGAACAGGGCCGGGTGTGGGTAGCCAGTGAGGAGACGGTGCAGGCGCAGGCGGTGGCCTCATGAACACCACCTGTCCCTACTGTGGTGTCGGCTGTGGGGTGACCATTACCCGCGATAACAGTGGCGGGGTGCAGGTCAGCGGCGACAAACAGCACCCGGCTAATCTGGGCCGCCTCTGCGTCAAGGGTGCCGCACTGGGCGAAACGCTCGGCCATCAGGGCCGCCTGCTGCATCCGCAGGTTAACGGTGAACAGGTGAGCTGGGAGCGCGCACTGGATACGGTGGCAACCCGGCTACAGACGGTGATCCGAGATCACGGCCCGCAGGCGGTGGCCTTTTACGCCTCTGGGCAGCTTCTGACCGAAGATTACTATGTGGCCAACAAGCTGATGAAAGGCTTTCTCGGCGTGGCCAATATTGATACCAACTCCCGGCTCTGCATGGCTTCGGCGGTAGTTGGCTACAAACGGGCGCTGGGGGCAGATGCCGTGCCCTGCTGCTATGACGACCTGAACCATACCGACCTGGTGATCCTGGCGGGTTCCAACACCGCCTGGGCGCACCCGGTGGCGTTCCAGCGCCTGGTGCAGGCCAGGAAAGAGAATCCCCGCCTGCGTGTGGTGGTGATCGACCCGCGCCGCACCGCCACCTGCGACATTGCCGATCTGCACCTCGCGCTGAAGCCGGGCAGCGATGCCGCGCTGTTCAACGGTTTGCTGCACTGGCTGGTGCAGCATAACGGGATCGATAACGAGATGCGGGCGGTGGTGAACGGACTGGATGAGACATCCGCGTCCGTATCCGCATGGAGCAGCGCCGCGGTGGCGGACTTCTGCCAGCTACCGCAGGCAGAGGTGGAAGCCTTCTTCCAGCTGTTCCTGCACGCCAGCAACGCACTGACGCTCTACTGCATGGGCATCAACCAGTCGGCCAGCGGCAGTGACAAATGTAACGCCATTATTAACGCCCACCTCGCCAGCGGCAAAATCGGCCGGGCAGGCAGCGGCCCGTTTTCACTGACCGGGCAGCCAAACGCCATGGGTGGCCGCGAAGTGGGCGGGCTGGCCAACCAGCTGGCGGCACATATGGGGTTCAGCGCCCAGGAGGTGGACCGGGTGGCCCGCTTCTGGCACAGCCCCGGAGTCGCCGATAAACCCGGTCTGATGGCGGTCGACCTGTTCCGCGCCATCGGCCGTGGGGACGTCAAAGCCGTGTGGATTATGGGCACCAACCCGGCGGTCTCGCTGCCGGATGGTCTGACGGTCACGCAGGCGCTGAAACGCTGCCCGCTGGTGATCGTGTCCGACGTCTGCGCACAAACGGACACCACCGCCCTGGCCGACATTCTGTTACCCGCCCAGGGATGGGGGGAAAAGAACGGAACGGTAACCAACTCGGAACGCCGTATTTCACGTCAGCGCGGTTTTGTTGCACCGGCTGGCGAGTCACGCCCGGACTGGTGGATCATAGCCCAGGTCGCACAGCGTATGGGGTTTGCTGAGGCGTTCAACTGGCAGCATCCGGCAGAAATCTTCCGTGAACACGCGGCACTCTCCGGCTTTGAAAACCCGGGGACCCGGGCTTTTGATATCAGCGCACTGGCGGAACTCACTAACGCGCAGTGGGATACGCTGAAACCGGTGCAGTGGCCGGTCAATGCAGCCCATCCCGGAGGCTGTACACGCCTGTTCAGCGACCGCCGTTTCTTCCACCCGGATGGCAAAGCCCGCCTGCTCCCGGTGGTTCCCACACTGCCCGTGGCGCAGCAAAATGAGCGCTGGCCGCTGCTGCTGAATACCGGCCGCATCCGCGATCAGTGGCACACCATGACGCGCACCGGCAACGTACCGCGGCTGATGCAGCACGTTAGCGAACCCTTCTGTGAACTGCATCCGCAGGATGCGGCCCGGTATCATCTGCGTGAAGGTGACCTGGTACGCGTTCAGTCAGAAAATGGCTGGATGGTGTGCCGTGCGTGCCTCAGCGAAGATCAGCAGCCAGGCTCCATCTTTGTGCCGATGCACTGGAACCGGCAGTTCTCCAGCCACGGTAACGTGGATGCGCTGATCGCAGGCAATGTCTGCCCGCATTCGGGGCAACCGGAAAGTAAGCAGACGGCAGTGCGCGTGCGCCGCTGGCAAAGTGACTGGCAGGCCGTGCTCTGCCTGCCCTTTGACTGGCAGCCTGACGCCGGGATCTGGTGGTCACGCATTGCGGAAAACGGGGTTACGCGCTGGCTGCTGGCCGGGCAGGGTGATGCACAGAGCTGGCTGCATCAGCAGGGTTTCTTACATGAGCTGCTACTGCAAACCGCTCAGGCTGAGGGCGATTACTTTCACCTGCTCGGCTGGCAACAAGGCAGGCTGGCGCTGGGGTTCTGGAGTGCCACAGAGAGACCGGCGATCGATACCGCCGCAGTGGTTGCCGCATTCAGCCAGCCTCCCACGGATGCTGCCGGGCGCTTTGCGTTACTGGCAGGAAGACAGCTGACAGGGGATGCACGCGGAAAAACGGTATGCAGCTGCTTTGGCATCGGCGAAAATCAGATCCTGAGCGCCATTGCCGGAGGATGCTGTACCCCAGCCGCACTGGGTAGCGCGCTGAAATGTGGCACCAACTGTGGTTCATGCCTTCCTGAGCTGGCCCGGCTGATTGCGCGAACGGTAAACGCGATACCTAGCGGCTCAGCGCTATCCAGCGCCGCCCGGTCAATACCGTCAACATCACAATCGTGACGCCTGCCGCCAGGTGCATCGCAAAATCGAGGTTGTGCAGGTGAACGTCGTGGCACAGCGACAGCAGCATCGATGACATAAACGCAATGCCTGCCCCTGCCAGCGCCAGGCTTTGCCCCGGATAAAGCGAGCGGGTGCGGTGCAGGCAGGCAATCGAGATCGCCATCATCGGCAGGCTGGCCGAGAGCATAAACAAATAGCAGTGCATGCCTTCGCCAAAGCGCCCGACGCCTGCTGGCGGGGCAACAGAGGCGGTATTCAGCAGGTTGATCGCCAGCCACACCACCGCCAGCAGCGCAGCCCACCTCAGCCCGAGGGGCTTGCGGCCCGCAATACTCAAGGTAAACGCGCCGGCCATTGCACCGGCCCCAATGCCAAACGCCAGCAGCAGGGTAATCATCGCCAATCCGGCGCCCTGTTGGGACCAGTCGGTAAAGCGGCTGTGCCATGCCCAGCTGCTTAGCATGCCGCAGGGCAGCACGCTGACAACCCAGGCCACCACACGCCAGCCCACGGGCCAGGTGCGTTTCACCGGCCGGGCCGACTGGCTGAGTTGGTCGATCAGTTGGTCATGATTTTTCATCATTCCCCCGTCCATATTTACGCAGGTTGAGCATCGCGCGATGCAACAGTGATTTCACGGCCGACACAGAGAGATGGCTGGCGGCGGCGGTTTGCGCCAGGCTCTGCTCGCGCAGATGCACGCTCTCCACCATCTCGCGCTGGCGTGCAGGCAGGCTGCACAGATATCCGGCTAATTCCTCCTGAACGGCCCGTTCTCTGTGTTCAGCGCCGTCGCTTTCAGCGGCCTGGTTAAGCAGGGCATCGTCATCCTGAACTTCCGGTCGACGGCCGCGCTGGCGCAACGCATCAATGGCCCGCGCCGAGGTAATCGCCGCCACCCAGGGCAGGATCGGCCGCTGCGGATCGTAGGTCTGGCGCACGCGATGGATCGCCAGCAACGACTCCTGCACCACATCTTCCACCAGCGCTTCATCGCGGATTTTTTGGCGAGCAAAAGCCCGGATGGCAGGCACCATCGCTTTCAGCAGCTGGTTATAGGCGCTCTTGTCTCCCGCCTGCGCACAGGCCATCAGGTGCGGCCACGCCTGCGCGCGGGTATCCGTTTCAGCCATTCACGTCCCTGATATTCAGCGGAGTCTCACAAGACATTGCGCGGGCATTCACACGCACATTGCATCACGTTTTTTTCCCGGTTTCGGTTGCATGGTCAAGGGCGTTGATCACGATACGCGGCGTCAGTACCTGCGGCAGCACCACGGGCTTTCCGCCATCGGCAGGGTAGACCACATAGAGCGGCAGACCACCACGACCAAAATCACTCAGCGCCTGTTCCACATCAGGATTGTACTTTGTCGAATCCGCGACCATATAAATGGTGTTGGTTCGCGCCATCGCCGCTTTAACCGCCTGCGTTGAGAGCGACGTGCGATCGTTCACCTGGCAGGTGATGCACCACGAGGCGGTAAAATTCACCAGAATCGGTTTGCCCTGGCCTTTGATGGCATCAACGTTCTGCGGTGACCAGGCCACCGCAGCGGCAGCATCCGCACCCTCAGCGGCCGCGTCCGTCGGTGAAGAGAAGGAGGTCAGACTGGCCAGCGGTGGCACCATCAGCAGCACAAACAGCGCCGTGGCAAGGTGTTGCGGCCAGTGACGCCGCCCCATCATACGGCGTTTCTGCGCGATGCCATACAGCCAGGCGGCAAAACTCAGTACGATGCAGCAGGCGAGGATCAGGGCCAGCGCCGCCGAGCCAGCCTGCCGCTCCAGCACCCAGATCAGCCAGGCGACAGCCCCTAACATCGGGAACGCCAGCGCATGTTTCAGCGTAACCATCCAGGCACCCGGCGCAGGCAATATACGCGCCAAAAGCGGGAAGAAAGAGACCAGAGTAAACGGCGCGGCAAACCCAAGCGCCAGCGCGGTAAAGATGGCCAGACTGACCAGCGGCGGCTGCGTCAGCGCGTAGCCAACGGCACTGGCCATAAACGGGGCGCTGCAAGGCGTGGCCACGATAATCGCCAGCGCCCCGGTGAGCGCGGAGCCGGTTAATCCGCCGCGTCCGCTGCCCACTTCTCCCACGCGCTGCACCGAAAGTCCGACTTCAAACAGCCCAAACAGATTCAGTGCCGACGCCAGCATTACCAGAATCAGCAGGGCAATCACCAGCGGTGACTGAAGCTGAAAACCCCAGCCAACGGCCGATCCCCCTGCGCGGGCCAGCAGTAATGCGCCCGCCAGCAGCAGCATGGTGACCACCACCCCGCCAAGGAACGCCAGCCCTTCCGCGCGGGCCTGAGCGGGTTTGTCGTGATGACGGATCAGGCTCAGCGCTTTCAGTGAAATCACCGGAAACACACACGGCATCAGATTCAGGATCATGCCGCCCAGAAAGGCGGCTGCGATGGCAGTCAGCATAATTTACCTGCTTCAGTGAGTGAGGTTATGCCGGGTTGGCCTGACGGTATTTTTTCACAGCATCCATCGCTTTCTGGATATGTGCATCCGGGTTTTTATCGGTATAGCTCAGCAGGATCTTGCCGTCCGGCGCGATCACATAGGAGGTGCGGTCAGACAACGTCTGGCCTTTCATCTGCATGGTGCTCTGATACTCTCCGGCGACTTTAGCGCCCGGATCGGCAGCAACGGTAAATTTGTCGCGGCACTCCAGCTGGGAGAATTTGGCAATCTGATCCACATTCCCGGCGGTCACGCCAATCACCGTCGCGCCCTGCTGGTTAAATTCGTCGGTGGCTTCAGCGAAGTCGTGGGCTTCCAGCGTACAACCGGCACTAAAGGCGGCGGGGAAGAAGTACAACACTACCGGGCCTTTTTTCAGTGCCTGCTGGAGTGAGAAGGTGGTCGGTTTCCCGGCCAGCGCGGCCTTAAGCTCGAAGTCAGGGGCTTTTTCACCAACCGGCAGGGCGGCAAAGGCGGATGTAACAGGCAGCGCCAGGCCAAGAACGGCGGCAACAGCCAGGGTGCTCAGGGTGTTTTTCATACGCATGATGATCTCTCCAGTTTGGGGACAGGCGACAGCGCCTGATAACCTTAACCAGAGTTTCGCCTAACCGCAGGCAAAGGTTGCGGTCGGGCGAAAATATTTTTGCAGGACCGCTATTTCTGCATGCGTGCAATATTGTCATTGATACGCCCCTGAAGGGTGCGCAGCGTCTCAGCAGTGATTTTCCCAGGGAACAGCACCTCCGCCAGTCTGGCAAAACCGGATGCCACGGTGCAATGCTTCTCCAGCATGGCATCCACCTGCGACGCGGTCAGCTCCGCTTCCTGTTCACCCAGTGCGAGCAAATGTTCGCGACCAATATCCAGCGCCTCCCCCATCACATCCATTTGATGATAGCCGCCTGGCCCTTCGCACCAGGTCACATCATACGCCGGGGCCAGTTGCCACTCGCCACTGGCCGACATGCAATACGCAAAATTCTTCGGATGATCGTCGCGATTGTTGAACACCACGTTGAACACCACCCGTTCAAACGCCAGCACTTTCTGCCTGATGTCATTCGTACACAGCTGGGTGGCACGCAGAAAATTAGTGTAGTCCAGCGCGCCCGCCACCTGGTAACTGGCCCCGGTGTAAGCCGCAAGACTCTGCATCGGCACACGCAAGCCGTTTTGCCGGTCAAATCGCCGCGAGGCAAAGGCGGCCTGTCCGTTGGGAAGGGCAAAATACGCGGTGTCTGGCGTACTGATATCGCACTCGCGCAGACACTGCGCATAGACCGCTTCAATGGCACAGACTTCCGGGTGCTCCTGTCGGGCTGGGAACTTGATGAGCCAGGCCTCCAGGCCCGGAGCGCTGGCGGTGCTGAAGTGACCGCTGTTCGGATCGCGATACAGCAACGCTTTCGGCCTCGCGCCCTGCGGGGAACCGCCCATCTGCAACAGCCTTTGCAAAAACTCACCGCCTTCGCCCTCCAGCACCTCCTGAACCTCTGCGGAGAGCTGCGCCAGGGCAATCTCTTCCCCCTGGCCTGCGGCTTCAGCCTGGGACGGTTCAAATGACATCGCTCCCATTGCATTATTGCCGATCCAGGTCAGGCGCTCTAACGGCCCAATCCGTGCCGCATTCAGCCCGCGCTGGCGGAACAGTCGATCCATCAACAGCATGCCCCAGCCATCAGGGAGCGCGTCATAAACGGGGCCGGGAAGACCCAACTGATGAACCGGGAAGTCTCTGCGTAAGCGGGGACCTTTGAGCGGCAGCGTGAAGGAGGCAAGCTCCAGCCCACGACGAATCGCCTCTTCGCTGTACTCAAACAGGATCACCGGCCGCCCGGTGAGCGCCGTAGAGGATACCAGCGATCCCCAGAGCCAGCGGTCGCCCCATCCTTCGTACCAGACATCAACTTTATTCACCATGATGCGCGCTCTTTTTTACCCGCTGACGGGTGGTGGTTTGCTCAAAACGCCGCAGATCGTCCAGGCTGTCGATCCGGGGGGCAAACAGCGCCTCCAGCTCTTTGCCACGGCCGAGCACCATCGCCACTCTCACCAGGTTTTCAAACCCCACATTGCGCCCGGACTCCAGGTTGGACACGGTGTTCACACCGATCCCCGCCCTGGCGGCCACGTCGGCCTGGGTCATCTGTTGCAGAAGACGCTCTTTACGCAGTCGCTCGCACAGCAGCTTAACGATTTCATCGGGCTTACTGAGAGTTAAATCCATCATAACGGGTTTTAAATCCATAAAGTGAGGTTAACACCCATTATTATAGAGTTATCAGGCAGAAGAGGAAAGCCACATAACTCCATTATTGTGTGACTTAAGGGAGTATTGTTTGGGGTGATACTTGTGGTATGGCAAAAGCTGTTTTAAATCCCCGGTTTGTATTAGTTTAAAAAAATGTCTATAACGGTATTATGAATACCGATAAACCATCAAAATTAAACCTTCTATTGAGTACCATTCCTGCCGGAGTGGTGCTCACATCTGCGTGGCTGAGTGAGCAGGGTTACAGCGCGGAGTTGCAGAAACAATACCGTAAAAGCCAGTGGTTCCGGTCAATAGGAACAGGCGCTCTGATACGCGAGGGTGACCAGGTTGACTATCTGGGCGGCATCTATGCACTACAGTCACAGCTGGGAATGACAATCCATCCCGGAGCCAAAACGGCACTTTCCCTCCAGGGCAGGGCACATTATCTGGGCTTAAACGAACAGCGCGCGCTGTTGTTTGGTTCCCAGAGGGAGAAGCTGCCCAGATGGTATGACAGTTATCACTGGGGCATGAAAATTGATTACAAATCATCAGGTTTTCTCCCGCCAGACCTCGGCCTCGTTGAACTAGACCATAAGTCGTTCAACGTGAAAGTGTCCAGCCCGGCGCGTGCCCTCATGGAGTGCCTCTATCTTGCTCCCGATCACCAACCGCTGCTGGAAGTCTACGAACTGATGGAGGGGTTAAATAATCTGCGCCCCGTCACCGTACAGAAGCTGCTCGAAAACTGCACATCGATAAAAGTGAAGCGGCTCTTCCTGTATATGGCAGAAAAGGCAGGCCACGACTGGTTTAATTTTCTTAAAATTGAAAGAATCGATCTTGGAAGTGGTAAGAGAGTCATCGTTTCAGGCGGAAGTTTTAACGCCAGATATCAGATAACCATTCCAAAGGAACTGGAGTCAGCATCATGAAGGATAAATACAAAAAACAGGTCCAGCTGCTACTGGATGTGCTTCCCGAAGTTGCAAAAGAACCGTGCTTTGCCATGCATGGCGGCACTGCCATCAATCTTTTCTACCGCGAAATGCCAAGATTATCCGTAGATATCGATCTCACTTATATACCGATTGCTGAACGTGCTGAAAGCATAATCGGCATCAATCAGGCATTGCAGCGCGTTCAGCACAACATTCAAGCGCTTAGGGGTAGCATTCAGGTCCAGCACCGGACAGATGTATGCAAGCTGCAGGCGACGGAAAATGGTGTGCTCATCAAACTTGAGGTCAATATGGTTGGCAGGGGACTGATCGCCGAACCGGTGAAAATGCCACTGTGTGAACTGGCGCAGGAAGAGTTTGATGCTTTCTGCTCTATTCCGGTGGTATCGAAATCCCAGCTTTACGGCGGTAAGTTATGTGCAGCGCTGGACCGCCAGCACCCGCGAGATTTATTTGACGTAAAGCTGATGCTTGAAGAAGAAGGTTTCACGGATGAAATAAAACGCGGGCTGATTTATGGATTGGTCAGCAGTACGCGCCCAACGTATGAAATGCTGGATCCCCATTTGCTGGATCAGCGTAGCGCCTATGACAACCAGTTCATGGGAATGAGTGATCTTGCGTTCAGCTATGCAGATTACGAACAAACGAGAGATGTGCTTATCAGGACGATTCGCCAGTGCCTGACGCCCACGGATAAAGCCTTTCTTCTGAGCTTTAATCGCCTTGAGCCTGACTGGTCACTCCACAACTTCCAGGATTTCCCTTCCGTTAAATGGAAGCTCTTCAATCTTGGCAATTTCCGGAAAAACAACCCGGTCGAGTGGCAGGCACAGATCGATAAGCTGGAAGCCGTGTTCAGTATGTAATAGATAGACAGATGGGGAAAAATCGCTTTTCTCCGGTAACAATGTTACAGATACACATCAGTTTGATGGATGCTTGGATAAATTTTTAACCATAAAATCAATCACTTAACTTCGCATAACGTTAATTATGTTAAATTGCATACCAGGTTACGTCACCGATTCAGTGACAACACAATATTTACTGATAAAATCAACTTTTGAGGGACAGGTAACTATTTTCATACAGCCTTATTACCCCGACCATAAATTACAAATAAATATTTCATGGTAAAGGACTACTGACATGGATGAATACTCGATAACCCCGACTCTAACTATATATTTCCTGGCATGTGCTGCCTCAATCGTAGCAGGCGAAGCAGCAATACTTGTCTTTAGGAAAAAAAGGTATGGTTTTTTATATATAACTGCATTCTTTTTATGCACAGCACCAGCAACCGTTATATCTCAATTATTCCTTTACCCACAAAACGGAACGCTATCAGGAACAGGTTCCCTTTTCACCGGGGGTTCCGCGCTGATTGGCACCGTTGGGGCAGCATTAATTTATGCTACCGCAACATGGATTACTCACGATAAGAAAAAAGGGACATTTGCTGCACTTTTGAGCTTCATCATTCTGTCCACGATGCATTACACCTATATATCTAACTTCTTTTCCCCCTCATTATCATAAGTTCAGTGATAATCAATTCCAGGGTATTGGATAATAACCTGACTGTCTTATCCAATACACATCTGAAAATATGACAAAATCCCCTCCCTGACCGGTTAATTCTCTGAACTTCAAAAAGTCACTGTTTCTGACGAATGCAACTTTGATGGCCTTACCAGATTTATAGACGTTCATCCCCCCCACCAACGCCATAGCAGATCCAGAGCGTATTAAAATACCATCTGGCGTCCACATGCCTAAAGGCTGGTCCCAACTGCCGTCATTGGTAAAATCATAAACATCTTTCACGTACACTCCCGCATACTCGGCAGTAACGTATCGGCGGCCATCAAGTCCTTTAAAGGCATTGCCAGTTACTGCAACCTTTAATACATAAGTGCCTAATGACCCGTATACGTCATCCATCGTATCAAACAGGACATGTGTGGTTGCATTACCTGAAACGGTTATATAGTTGTTCTGATATGACTGTTCCAGCTCCCTTGCGCTCATAGACGGTTGGCCAATAATGTTTTTTCTGCCGTAGCTGTAGCTCCCTTCGCCATCCCATCCCAGCCTGCGTAAACGACGGGAAATTTGCGCCAGCCCTGCCTCAGAAAACGCTCTTTCTCTGAGAAGATCGGCTACCGCATTCCTGGCGTGAGAATATTCCATCAGCCAGGACATTTTAATAATCGAGTCATCACAATGCTGGTCAGGTATGTATTGTCCGTCAGGGAATGCAGTGCCGTTCTTCCACCCTGCGGGTATCTGCCACGCGGGAGAGGCAAACCATCTCTGCATCAGTTTAGCGGAACGTTTCCAGCCCATTTTTTTCATGGCCCCCCGGGATTTCCGTGATAGCCATTTGCTTCACTTCAGCGGAGGACGTTGACTGAACGGCATTATCTCTGGTTTTTTGTTCATCAACGACAAAATAAGTGTCCTGATCACCCCCCCCGGAACGGACATGTGAACCCAGTCTTTCAAGTGACATATATTCCCTTATTTTAACAATGGCCCCGGTGCCCTGACCGCAAGAAAGACTTTCTCAGAATCTGAAGTGAGCACCTTTACCGGAGGCCGGTAAAAGCCCGATGCCGGTGAACTGCCGGCATGCAGGAGGCATCCTTTTTTAAAGACAATAAAACCCAGAGGGTCGGGCGCAGGATTATTAATATAGAAACCGTGTGAGTAACCGCCAGCAGAGTCCTGGTTACTCAGTGCCAGTGCTTGCAGTGCTATCGACTCTGTACGAATTCTGGAGCTAATAGAAGGTCCGTCATCACACCAGTCCTGAATTCCCAGCTGATGAATCGCCGTCGCGCCACATGACGCCCTGTGGCCCTCCAGTACACGATAAGAGCCGAACACGGTAAACCGCTGGCACCCTTCCTGGAAAACAGACCAGCACAGGCACTTTGGACACCAGAACCGGTGCCCGACAAGCACTGCCTTATTGGTATTATTGTAAGTGCAGCTGGGATGTCCCTCTGTTAAAACACCTCCGTGCGTTGTGGTGTCCCCGGTCCAGATACAGCGTTTAGAAACCATGTCACTCATGGATCAATCCTTTTTCCAGCAGCGCCTGATATTCCTCTTCGCTATCAATGTAACCGCAGGAAACTCTGTTATTTGAGTATAAGAATAGCGCCATGCGCTTTTGCCCCGCGCGGATCAGTTCATCGCCATTACTCAGCATTGTCCCTGTACAGGCCGCAGTTAAACATTTGTCACCTAATTCAATGCCTGTAGAACGGTCCTTTAACACCGTCGCCTCTTTACCGTCAGGATAAGATACGGAGTCCCCTTCCTGTACGATACGATGACCATCTACAATAAAATCTGTGGTGCCAGCAGCCTGCCCTCCACGGGCGCTGATTGCCCCGGAAACGGCATAGAAATGGACAGAGGTTAACTGCGCTATATTATGTTCATCCATTTTATAAATTCCATTTTTTTGGGAAATGATCAACCTTGTGAAAGATATTATAAATACTTACAGGGTAATAAATAAGGTTTATCACTCCGTAAATTTGACAAATATCAGAATATCAAACCAATTAAAGTAAAAATTTATCTGAATGAATAAAATCACAAAATGACATTTTTAACAACTTAAGAGATCTCTCGCTCTCTTGAAATGTGACCTGTAACGATCTCACTTTACAATACAACCTTATTAGGTAAGAGGATTTTACGATCACATACCAGTCCTGTTTCTAGTGAGATTTAGATAAAATAAATGCATGTCCTAGAGGAGCAGGACTATTAGATAAAGGATTATTTGAAACTTTATAAAAAACCAAATAAATTAAAATATTATTAAAGAATATATTAATGATAAAAGAGTGAATTTAACATTAAATTCGTCATGAAAAACTGATCCGTTCGCGAATAAAACCCTCCTCTGCCAGACACCGCAATACACGGACAAAGACTTGTTAACGGGTCAAATCGCCCCGACTATAAAACCTGTTAACAGATTCCCGGAGCGTAAAATGCCAAACATCATTCTAAGTGACACCAGTGCCCGCATTAGCGAATTGAAGAAGAATCCAATGGGAACAGTGGGTTCCGGCAAAGGTTATCCGGTTGCCATATTGCACAGAAACCAGCCTGCATTTTACTGCATTCCTGCTGAACTCTGTGAGCGCATGCTTGATGCGCTGGACGATCAGGAACTGGCCCGGCTGGTCACCGAGCGTCGAGATCAGGCTCTGCATGATGCAGACCTGAATCAATAAGTTACCCTTTCAACCTGCCCGCTGCTTTCAGCGTTGCCCATCGTCTCTTTTCAATAAAGGGAGCAAGCCGTTCTTTCATCATTCTGACCTGCTCTTGCGGTGCGGAATGCAGAGATCCGGTAGTAAATGGCGGCTCAGGATCATATTCCAGCCCCAGCTGAATATTTTTAGCGGTTTCAACACCGTAAATTTCAGCCACGACATGTAACGCAAAATCGATGCCCGAAGTGACGCCCGCTCCGGTGATACGATTACCATCCCGAACCACCCGCTCACTGACAGGTTCCGCGCCCAGCAGGGCAAGCTGGTCTATGGATGACCAATGAGATGTGGCCTTATATCCCTGAAGCAGACCCGCTGCACCGAGGATCAGGGAACCCGTACAGACAGAAGTCACCAGCCTGGCCTGCTGGCTTTGCTGCCTGATAAACGCGAGCGTACTGTCATCGTCCATCAGGTCTATTTGCCCCGGTCCGCCAGGTATGCAAATCACATCCAGCGGCGGACAGCTGTCGAAGGTCTGTGTCGGTAGCATCCCCAGCCCGCGATCGGAAATCACAGGGTCCAGAGTCTTCCAGATAAGGTGGACCTTCGCGCCGGGCGCGCAGGCAAAAACCTCATAAGGGCCGGTCAGATCCAGCGAGGTTAATCTGGGGAACAGCAGCATACCGATAGAAATATCCGGGAAATCATTCATGATGGTCGCCTCCTGATAAAATAATACACCGCTATCTCGCTGATATTTTTCGACTATCTCACACTTTTTTATTGATTAAACGATTTCGTCATGCAATCAATAAAGTTTGGCTTAAAGCCGCCGATACCGATCCTAGCCTGGCCCCGCTTCACGGCCGATAAATCTGGAAAGTGAATCTGAATATGAGCGGGACTTTTTGTAGCGATGATGCTAAACGCCTGGCGGCCCTCGACATGCTGAAATCCGAGGATGCCACCCGCGATGAGATTTTGAAAAAGTTTGCCCAGCTGGCCAGCGAACTGTTGGGTGTCCCCGGCAGTTTTGTCTCCGTGCTGGATGATGAAAATCAGTACATCAAGGCCGCCTGCAATTTCGACTTGAAAAGAACCTCATTTCAGAATGCTTTCTGCCGTCACACCCTGGCACTCGATAACGTTCTGGTGTGCATTGACACGCACCTCGATGCGCGTTTCAGCCAGCATCCATTGACGATTGGGGAGCCATTTATCCGTTTTTACGCGGGCGCGCCACTGCGCAATCGCGATGGTATTCTGATCGGTACGCTGTGCGTTACCGACGTCACGCCGCATCATTTTTCAGACGATAAAACCGCCCTGCTTGAGCTGTTAGCCGGTCTGGTTGTGGGCTATCTGGATGCCTGGTATATCACCGGCTATCGGGATGTGGTGACACAGTTACCTAACCGACAGCGTCTGCTGAAAGATATCGAACTGTTGCAGCAGGCGGGCAATCATGAACCGCATAACCTGACGTTAATCGACTGCATTGATATGCCGCGCGCCTACGAGATTGCGCGATCGGTAGGAATGAATGCAGTGGAAACGTTGCTCAGGGAGCTGACCGCCATCCTGCGCACACGGCTGCGGCTGGAAGCGGATGATGTATTGTATACCGTGGCAGTCGGGCGTTTCGCGCTGTTAAGTGGTAAGGATCACGATAACCGTGGCCGGGAACTCAGCCACCGGCTCGGCGGCATACGCGCCCAGATATTTGACAATATTACGATTGATGCCAGACCGCACCTGGGTGAAGTCAGCTTTGTTCCGGCCGAGTCACAGGTCTCCGAAGTACTGCGCCGTGCGGTCAGCGCCCTGCATGAAGCCATCACGCTGAAGCAGAGCTACATGGCTTACAACGCCGACAGCGATGGCCGCAACAGCCAAAACTTCCGGCTGTTACATGACCTGGCGGCGGCGCTGCGCAGCAACAAAGGGCTGTATCTGGTGTATCAGCCGCAAATCTCACTACAGCACGGTAAACCGGTCGGGCTGGAAGCCCTCCTGCGCTGGGACCATCCGCTGTTCGGCAATATCCCGCCGGATGAATTTATCCCGCTGGTGGCCCAAACCAGTCTGATGGAAGAACTGACGGATTGGGTGATCGACCATACCCTTGCGCAGCTGCGTCAGTGGCGCAGTACCGGGCTGAATCTGCCGGCTTCGGTGAATCTGTGCGTCAGTGATTTTTCACGTGAAGACTTTGCCGATAAACTGGAAGAGAAAATACTCAATGCCGGGCTCAATCCCGACGATCTGTGCATTGAATGTCTTGAGACTGAGCAGGTGCTGGGGAATCCTGATGCGCGGCGTGGGTTAGATAAACTCAAGCTACGGGGTTTTCGTATTGCGCTGGATGACTTTGGTTCCGGTTACAGCAATATCAATACGCTGTGCCGTATTCCGGTGGATGTGATTAAGCTGGATCGGTCGCTGATCCAGCAGCTTTCTCACGACCCGGCGAGCGAAGTTATCGCCCGTCATGTCATCACCATGCTGAAAGAGCTGCATTATGTGGTGCTGGCCGAAGGCGTGGAAGATCAGCAAACCCTGGCCTCATTGCAGCGTTTAGGCTGTGATGAGATCCAGGGTTTTTATTACTCACGCCCTCTGGCACCGGAAGGTCTTGAGCACTGGCTCAGCAGCCACTACCCGGCGGCCACAGGCAATCAGGACTCGATCCAGACCGTCTGAGTGTTGGTGAACTCGCGCAGGCCGAAGTGTGACAGCTCACGGCCAAAGCCGCTTTTCTTCACGCCACCAATCGGCACGCGCGGATCGGAGAAGCTCGGGGAGTTAATAAACATCCCCCCGGTTTCAATCTGTGACGCCAGCTGCTGCGCTTTGGCCAGATCGCGGCTCCACAGGCTGCCACCCAGGCCGAACTCCGAATCATTAGCCATCGCAACGGCGTGCGCGGCATCGTCCGCCACAATCAGCGAGGCCACCGGGCCGAACAGTTCCTGGGTAAAGCTGGTCATGCCAGGTTTGACCTCACTGAGTACCGTGGGCGCATACCAGTTCCCTTCGCCTGGCAGCGCGTGACCACCCAGCAGCAGCGTAGCGCCCTCTTTCAGCGTTGCCTGCACCTGCGCATCCAGTTCGTCACGCAGATCGAAGCGTGCCATCGGACCAATCCAGGTCCCGGACTCACGCGGATCGCCAATTTTCATCGCTTTGACGGCGCTGACGAATTTCTCACTAAACTGCTCAAACACCGCCGCTTCCACAATAATGCGTTTTGCTGCAATACAGATCTGCCCGCTGTTCATAAAGCGCCCGGCGATAGCGCCCTTCACTGCCGCATCAATGTCCGCATCGGCCAGTACAATAAAGGCATCGGAGCCGCCCAGTTCGAGCACGCATTTCTTAATCGCGGCCCCGGAAAGCGCAGCGATGGCGGCACCGGCGCGCACGCTGCCCGTTACCGTCACGGCGGCAATACGCTTATCCGCGATCGCCTGCGCCACACCGTCATTGTCGGCATTCACCACCGCAAACAGGTCCTGCGGCACACCGGCATTTTCCAGAATATCCTGCAATAACAGCGCACAACCCATCACGTTCGGTGCCGGTTTCAGCAGATAGCTGTTGCCCGCCAGCATGATTGGCACAGCACCGCGCAACACCTGCCACACCGGAAAATTCCACGGCATCACGGACAGCACCGGGCCAAGTGGCAGATAATCAACGAAGGCTTTGTTGCCCTCCACCAGCGTCGGTTCACGCTTGAGGAACGCCGGGCCATGCTCAGCGTACCATTCGCACAGCCTGGCACTTTTTTCCACTTCAGCCAGCCCCTGATCGACAGGTTTACCCATTTCACCGGTCATCATATCGGCCAGTGCCTGGGCCTGCTGGCGCAGCCCGCCCGCGATATTCTGCAACAGCGCCACGCGATCGCTCATTGCACTGTGGCGCCACTGCTGAAATGCCGACCAGGTCGACGCCAGCGCCCCGCTGACCTCTGCGCTGCTGGCGAAAGGATAACGGGCAATGATTTCACCCGTGGCCGGATTACGTGAAATGGCTACTGCAGAAGAGACATTTGTCATGATGACCGCCTTATCAGAAAACAGAGAATGTGGCGCCGCGAATTCACCCATACGACGCGATATACCGTCATCATAGGCTTGCGATAGATTCTTTTAAAATGAATAATAGAGAAAATTACTGTCTCAAAAAGAGAATGATATGGAATTAGCTCAGCTGGAAATCTTCCGTGCCATCGCGGAGGAAGGCAGCGTCACGGCGGCGGCCGAAAAGTTACACCGGGTGCCGTCCAATATCTCCACACGACTGAAGCAGCTGGAAGAAGAACTCGGCTGTACCCTGTTCCGACGCGAAAAACTGCGTCTGCATATTACCGACAGCGGCAAAACGTTCCTCGACTATTCCCGGCGTATTTTGGCACTGACCGAGGAGGCGAAGCAACGTGTTTCCGGCCAGCTACCGGGAGGGATTTTTACCCTGGGTTCTATTGAAAGTTTTGCTGCCGTCAGGCTGCCGCCGCTGATTGCCCGCTACCATCAACGCTGGCCGCAGGTTGAGCTGGATCTGACCACCGGGCCGTCCGGGGATATGATCGATGGTGTGCTGGCCGGGCAGTACAGCGCCGCGTTTGTTGACGGGCCGCCGAAGCATCCGCAACTGGAGGGCGTAGCCGTATTTGCCGAAGAGCTGGTGCTGATTGCAGCGCTGAATCATCCGCCAGTGCCCTGTGCTGCCAGCATATCCGGTTCAACCATCTACGCATTCCGCGCCAACTGCTCCTACCGGCGGCATTTTGAAAACTGGTTTTCGCGGGAAAATGCCGCACCCGGTAAGATTTTTGAGATGGAGTCTTATCACGGTATTCTCGCCTGCGTCAGCGCCGGGGCAGGCCTGGCGCTGATCCCCGCCAGCATGCTGGACAGTATGCCCGGCAGGGACAGCGTACGTTCGTACCCGCTCAGCGACGGGCGCGGCAAAATTGCCATCTGGCTGGTCTGGCGCAAAGGCACACAATCCACTAATTTACAGGCCATGACGCAGCTTCTACAGACCAGTACCACCGACGAACCTGATGCTACCTTCTAAAAATACAGGGAAAAAAATATCACCATGAAGATGAAAACAGGTCTGGCGATCGCCGCACTTTTGCTCACCGGCAGCGCCCACGCCGGATGGTATGTGGTGGATAACTACGAAGGTTCGCTCGGTGCCTGGCCGGTACATCTGTCATTGCAGGAGTACGACAGCTATGGCAGCGGGCTCAATATCAAGGGCAGCTACTATTACGATAAGTATCGCGCCCCGATCCCGTTATACGGTAAACGCACCGCTGACACGCTCGAACTCTGCGAAGTTCATGGCGCTGACGACTACGACCGCGCGCTGGTTCAGGGGACAAAGAAGGGATTTGATACGCAGACCTGCCCGTTTCGCCTGACGCGCCAGGGCGACGACCTGACTGGCCACTGGCAACAGGGGGAAAAGCGCTACGCCGTCGCGCTGAAACACACTGCGTCGCTGGACAATACCGCAGAGGGCAAGATCACAGGCCAGCGCGTTGATATTCCTTTCTGGGGGCAAACCCCAACCCACAGCTTTATCGGCCACTATCAGGCCAGCCCTGACGGCATTGCTATCGACAGTATCAGTGTCGTCAATAAAAAAACCGGCAATACCGACCAGACGATCAATCCGCAGCTGCACCAGTGCCAGTTCGGCTTCTTTATGACGGCGATTTATCAGAATATAGAGAGTGATAACACGGGGAAAATGGTGTGGCTTAACTGCTACAGCGAGAAGGCCGATATCACCGTCGATTACCACTTTGATAACACCCGGCAACGCTATATCACCGCAGAATAGCGAGATCACGGGCGCCAGCGCGGGGAAGCGATGTGCCGTCCGTGATCTCGTCAGTTATCCGGGCACGCGCAGCGCACTTTGCAACAGCAGCAGTGAACAACTGACCACCGAAAAGAGCGCTTCACGACTGACGCCATCACGGGCCTGAACAGACAGCCCATGTAACAGCGTGGCGTAATAGTTTCCCAGGCATTCCGTATCCGTTCCCGCTAACAGCTGCTCGGCATCCGCCGCCCGCTGCACCCGTTCAACAATCCCCCGGGTACGGCATGTGCGTTGCTGCGCCAGCCACTCACTCAGCAGCGAATGATCATCACTTAAACCGCCCGTCGCCGAGACCACCATACAGCCGAGCGGCGCCTCGGGGCGGGCGTATAAACGGACAGCCTGTTCCAGCATCTCTCTGATGGCCACCAGGATATCAGGGTGCCGCAGGGCGCGTTCAGCAAATCCCCCTTCCTGCTGTTCGTAATGGCCGATAGCTTCACGAAACAACTGCTCTTTAGAGCCGAACGCCTTATAAATACGCGCCGAAGCGATCCCCAGCGCCGCCACCAGGTCAGACATGGAGGTGCCTTCATAGCCATGTCGCCAGAACAGATCCCGGGCCTGAACCAGTGCCGTCTGCCGGTCAAATTCTCTTGGTCTGCCCGCCATAATGTTTCCCGATAAGTCACGATAATCCGTGCCTATTATCCTGCATATTGTGCAAAAGCCCACTGTCAATCCATCACCCCGCACGCAGGAAGATGAACTCTTTGTGCTGCCACAGCGATCCTGTGTTGCCAGAAAACAGCTGCGGCCCTATTGTTTGTTGATCGACAACCAATAGGAAAACGCCATGAAAACGCTCAAAGGACCCAGCCTGCATCTGGCCCAGTTCAGCGACGATATTTATCCCTTTAATACCCTCGACACTGTCGCGGCCTGGGCACAGGACAACGGTTTTAAGGCGTTACAAATCCCCGCATGGGACAGCCGTCTGTTCGACGTCAATACGGCAGCACAAAGCCAGACCTACTGCGACGATCTGCGCGGACGCCTGGCGGAGCGCGGCCTGGCAATCAGTGAACTGACCAGCCATATTTTCGGCCAGCTGATGGCCGTGCATCCCGCCTATGACGCGCTGTGCGACGGCTTCGCTCCACCTGCACTGCGCGGCGATCCATCGGCCCGTCAGGCCTGGGCAGAAACACAGCTGCTGGCCACGCTTAAAGCGGCATCACGCCTGGGTTTAGAGGATGTCGGCACTTTTTCCGGCTCGCTGGCCTGGCCCTATATCTTTCCTTTTCCCCAGCGTCCGGCGGGGCTGGTGGAAAGTGCCTTTGATGAACTGGCACGCCGCTGGCAGCCCGTGCTGGATGCAGCCGAAGAGCTGGGCGTGAATCTGTGCTTTGAGATCCATCCAGGAGAAGATCTGCATGACGGCATCAGCTTCGAGATGTTTTTACAGCGCACCGGGAACCACCCGCGCTGCAAAATCCTGTTCGATCCCAGCCACTTTGTTCTTCAGCAACTGAAATACCTGGATTTTATCGATATCTATCATCCTTTTATCCGCATGTTTCACGTTAAGGATGCCGAGTTTGTCCCGACAGGACGCCAGGGAATGTACGGGGGTTACCAGTCCTGGTCCGATCGCGCCGGACGTTTTCGCTCGACCGGTGACGGGCAGGTGAACTTCCCGGCTATCTTCTCAAAACTGGCGCAGTACGATTTTCCCGGCTGGGCCACGCTGGAGTGGGAGTGCTGCCTGAAGAACAAACAGGATGGCGCACGGGAAGGAGCCGAATTTATCCGACGCCATATTATCAACGTGGCCGATACCGTGTTTGATGATTTTGCCGCTGCCAGCGTCAGCCAGGCGCAGATAAACACACTGTTAGGGATCAACTGATCATGGAAAAGAAACACCACTATCTGCGGATTGCAGGACGAAAACTGCACTGTGTTACCGAAGGGAAAGGCCCGGCCGTGCTGCTGCTGCCGGGATGGCCGCAAACCTGGTTTACCTGGCGTGATGTCATGACAACGCTGGCACAGTCCGGCTTCACCGCCGTGGCGATCGATCCGCCAGGCACCGGAGAATCTGAAGCGCCCACCGAGGGTTACGACACCGGGAATATCGCCGCAGTGGCCCACCAGCTGATGACACAGCTGGATTACTCCCGTTATCAGGTCATCGGCCACGATATCGGTATGTGGGTAGGCTACGCGCTGGCGGCCGATTTTCCCGAGGCGGTTGAACGCCTGATTCTGACCGAAGCGGTGATCCCCGGACTGGCCCCCGCACCGCCCATTTTTGTCGATCCGCAGGACAATATCTTCCTCTGGCACTTTATGTTTAACCAGCTGGCCGACCTGCCGGAGGCGCTGACCACGGGCCGCGAACGCGCCTATCTCAGCTTTATCTTTGATAAATGGTCATGGCAACGTCACCGGGTGGCGGCCGAGGTCTATATCCAGGCCTACAGCGAACCCGGGCGGCTCCAGGCCGGTTTCAGTTATTATCGCGCCATACCTGAAACCATCCGCCAGAATCAGCGCCGCGCACTGACACCGCTACCGATGCCCGTGCTGGCCATTGGCGCAGAACATGCCACCCGCGATGCGCCGTATCTGACGATGCAGCCCGTCGCACCGCACCTGCAACACGCCCTGGTGGAGAATTGCGGTCACTTTATTACCGAAGAGTGCCCTGAAGCATTCTGTCGTCTGGCTCTGCCATTTTTACAAGGAATGACCGATGCCGCTGAATAAAGATATTGCTGGCTGGCTTACCGGGCAGACGCCAGCGGAGCCGCTGTCGCTGGCGGCACTTCGCCACCAGACCGATCTCAGTCTGATCGCGCAGCAGGGGGAAGCCCGCGATGGCCACTATCAGCACAGCTTCACCGTGCCCGCAGCCGATGGTCACGCTATCGCGGTTCGGGTCTATGTGCCCTACGCGCTGGAACAGCACACAAAACGCCCTGCGTTGATCTGGGCTCACGGGGGAGGATGGTGCCTGGGCAGCCTCACGGCATGGGATCGACCCTGTCGCCTGCTGGCAGAAAACACCGGGTGTGTGGTGTTTTCCGTTGATTACCGGCTGGCACCTGAATCCCCCTGGCCAGTACCGTTAAACGATTTCTGGCAGGCACTGTGCTGGATCAGCGACCATGCCGCAGACTGGGATCTGGACAGCACGCGGATTGCCGTGGGGGGTGATAGTGCCGGGGGAAATCTGGCGGCAGCGGTATGCCTGATGGCACGGGACCGGGGAGGACCCGCCGTTTACCATCAGCTGTTACTCTACCCGGCGCTGGATCCCAACCTGTCGCAACCGTCTTATCAGACATATGGTCAGGGTTACGGGCTGACAAAAGAGGTGATGGCGTTCTGCTGGCAGCAGTATCTTGGCCAGCAGCCGCTGCCGGAAACATCGCTGTTTTCCCCGCTGCACATGTCTTCGGCACGCGGCTTACCCGCAACAACACTGTTGCTGTGTGAGTACGATCCGCTAAGGGATGAAGGCGAGGCCTTTGCACGGCGTCTTATCGCGGAGGGCGTGAACGTGAACCTCCACTGGCTCGACGGCATGATCCACGGTGCAATGCACATGACCAGCATCACTCAGGAGGCAGAACGCTGCTATAGCCTTTCCCGCTTTATCTGAGAGTCTTCAGCGCCCGCGCATAACAGGCGCTGAAACCTGCCGTCGGATTGCCGCCAGCGTCCGGCGACGTATCAGGCCACTGGCCGCGCGGATCAGCAACCAGTAAGGCAGCAGTTTGAGGCGGGTACGGGTATCCGGGCAGCCGATAAAGGTTTCAGTACATAACCGCCAGGCCTCGCCCTCCGGCAGCAGATGAAAATGCAGCACCAGCCGGGCAACACCCTGCCCCTGAAGCCGTTCGAAGTCAGCCGCATCCTGCAGCGAAATAATCCCCATATCCGGCTGCCAGAAACGCCCCGCCAGGCCAAACGAGATCTGATGATCCTGACGTTGCAACAGGGTAAACGTGTGCAGGCCAAATTCAGGCTGCGGGTTTGCCGGAGGCCTGCCCAGGCGCAGCGCCTTCCCCGGCAGTTCGCGCACCGTCATCAGTGCATTAGCGACCCGATCGTTACGCATATCATAGTCTGCGACCGCAGTAATAATCGCGTGCGGAGCGGCATAAATCGGGGCGGACTGGTGTTTTTCGTAGAAGTGAGTCGCGGGTAGATACGACGTATGGCACAGAGAGTGATGGCGATCCTTTTCACTCACCCATCCGAGAATGGTCATTCCTGCTCCTGATTAACATGGCTGGCTTCCCTGTCGATAGTAGCGCGCCGATGTGTTTCACGCATAAAAAAACCGCCGGGATAAGCGGCGGTTTTCAGAAAATCTGTTTAGTGATAGCTGATGGTGGTGCCATACAGACTGTTCGCGCCCGTTACCCGGGCTAGTGCTAACGGTCTGGCCGCAGTGGCGGCAGGCGTTCCCGAGAGCTGGACGTCCAGTGATACCAGCGTGGTGCTACCGGTGACATAGGTGGTCGCCACCGCAGGTTGAACCGTACTCACATGCCCTTCAGGAAGTGCTGCCAGGCTGGCACCAGACATCGTGCTCAGGATGACGGCAACAAGGGCGGATTTGCTGCGTTTCATACTATCCCCTTGATGCTCATTCATTGTCATCGCTATTACTGGTAAATCACTGCGGTGCCGTTCAGTTTATTGTCGCCGACAGCAGAGGTGATTCGGAATGATTTAGCGCCCGCCTGGTCAGCTTTCGCAGACAGCTGGGATTCCAGTGAAGACAGGTTAGACGCACCGCTGGCAGAAATTACACCCACCTGCTGCTGCTGAACAGGTTCTGCATTAACAAGATCAGCGGCAAAACCGGCGAAAGAAACAGAAGTCAGTGCGATAGCAGCCAGGGTCATTTTGATGGTTTTCATAATTTTACTCTCAGTTGAATTCGGTGGTTTGATGTTGCCGTCGTTATTAATTAACGATCGATAGGTAAATTTTATGCCTGTTTGTGATCTCCGTCAACATTGTTTTATTAACGATCGATAATTTAATAACTAACACATTGAATTTATTTCGAATAAAGTTATGTTTTTTTCTTCTTCACGCAAGGTCACAGCACATGAAAACGCCGCTCGACAGCCGGGTTCAATGTTTTTATACTGATTGATAATTTAATGACCGAGCGGGATTGCGTAAGTGAGGAATGATGAATACTGAGCAGGACGCAGGCATCCGAAAAAGCCGGGGACGGCCAAAAACATTTGACCGGGAAGCCGCGCTGGATAAAGCGCTGGAACTGTTCTGGCGTCATGGCTACGAAGGAACATCACTGGCGGATTTAGTCGAAGCCACGGGCGCGAAAGCGCCAACGCTGTATGCGGAATTTACCAATAAAGAAGGGATGTTCCGCGCCGCCGTCGATCGCTACACGGAGAAGTTTGCCCGCCAGAGTGAAGCCGCGCTGGCCTGCCCGGAAAGCTGCGTCGCCAGCGGCATAGAAAACTATTTCCGTTCAACGGCCGCCTGTTTCACTGATGGTAAAAAACCCGGAGGCTGCTTCTTTATCTGTACCTCCAGCACCCTGTCAGCGGATTCGTCGGAAGTGGCTGAGATGCTGCGCGACCGACATAACAATCAGGAACAGCATCTGCTGGCGTTTTTGCAGGCACGCCAGGCCGCCGGAGAGCTTGACCCGCGCACCAGCGTCAGTGCGCTGGCGGCGTATCTCTGCTGCCTATTGCAGGGCATGTCAGTACGCGCACGTGAAGGGGCGACGCACGCAGAGCTGGATCAATTGATTGATACGCTGATGTTGCAGTGGCCGGTGTTAAGTCAACCACGCGGCTGAAAACGGAAGGGTTCTCCCTTCCGCTTTGCCTGATGTCCTCAGCGCGGCGGGCGTTCCAGCCCCAAATGCCCGCGCAGCGTATCCAACGGATACTCCTCGCGGAATACGCCTCTTTCCTGTCACAACAACGGCACCACGTCGTTGAAGAATGCATCTGACGCACCTGGCACCCGGAGAAGCGTCCAGAAACAGGGCAAGATGCAGAGACATGCAGTTATCCTTTTGCCGGCTGATGGCTGACGCTGAGATCGCTGTCGAACCACTTCTCAGAAATTTTCTTCAGCGTGCCATCTGCGCGCAGCTCGCCCAGCGCCTGGTCCACTTTCGCCTTCAGCGCGCTGCCCCGCTCATCTTTACGGAACGGCAGCGCCACCTGCTTCTCACCAAAGGTTTCACCCACCACCTTCAGCGGCAAATGTTTGCGCTTAATCTGCCCCAGCAGGATCACCTGACCGGAGACAAACGCATCCACTTTGCCCTGCGCCACGCTGCTGACAATCACATCCATCCCTTCAAAGGTCACCAGCTTAATCTGGTTCTGCGGGTCAAACTCCTTCAGCACCTTCGCATAATTGGAACCAAGCTCCGCCGCCACGGTTTTGCCTGTCATATCACCCAGGCCGTGGATGGTGGTGTTGTTTTCACTCACCGCCAGTGCGGCCGCAGAGTAGTAATAGGGCACGCTGAAATCATACTTTTTCCGCCGTTCCGGGGTATCGGCAAAGTTACCGACCGTATCGACCTTACCGGTTTCCAGCGATCCCAGCACACCGACCCAGTCAGAGGTTACCCACTCCACTTTGTAGTGAATTTTATCGGCCACCGCCTGCAAAATCTCCGCGCTAAATCCCTGAATCTTACCGTCCTGCACAAAGTAGTGCGGGTAACCGTCCGGCGTAGCGCCCACGCGTAAAACCGGCTGTTCGTTTGCGGAGTCAGACGGCTTGTCGCAACCGCTCAGCAGCGACAGGGCGCAGGCCATCAGCGCTACTTTTTTCCATTTCATTGTTCTGTTTTCCCGATTGGTCAGACGTTATAAGGTTTGCCGATATAGCGTTCCAGCTGTCGCTGCAGTTCGCTCAGCACAATGGTCAGCGCCCAGTACACCAGGCCCACGGCGAAATAGGCTTCAAAAAATTTCAGTGACTCGGTGGCGATCAGCTTGCCGCCCGCCAGCAGTTCGCTAACGCCCAGCGTGAACGCCAGCGAGGAGTTTTTAATCAGACCAATCCAGATATTGCCCGCGCCGGGGATCGCATTGCGGCACGCCTGGGGCAGCACAATACGCCGCGCCGCCTGAAAGCTGCCCAGGCCGGAGGCTAGCGAGGCCTCCCACTGCCCTTCGTCCACGGAATCAATCGCCGCACGAAACACTTCGGCCAGATAGGCCGCGCTGTTGAGGCTTAGCCCCAGGATCACCGCGTGAATGGCATCGAGGTTGTTCATCAGCGGAAACACCTGCGGCAAACCAAAGTAGATCATCAGCAGCTGCACCAGCACCGGCGTGCCGCGAAAGAAAGAGATATACAGATGGGCACAGGCCGCCAGCGGACGCGCTGCACGCAACAGTAAGGCCACGCCCAACCCTAAAACGGTGGCGAGCACAATGGAGAACAGTGAAATGGTCAGCGTCACCGGCAGGTACTGAAGGATCTGGGGGATAATGCCCAGCATGTAAGCCACATCAAAATGCATCAATAACCTCCCTGTTGCGATCAGGCAACATCATGAAGAAAGTGCCGCGCACGGCCGTCACCAGCGATATCGAACAGTACGGCGGGGGGACCCTGCTCGATAATCCGGCCCTGCTCCATAAAGAACAGGCGGCTGGAAATATCGCGGGCGAAATGCATCTCGTGGGTGACAATCAGCATGGTGAAATCCCGTTCCGCCAGCGCAGCAATCAGGTTAAGAATATCGCGGCGTAATTCCGGGTCGAGCGATGAGGTCGGTTCATCCAGCAACAGCACCTCAGGTTCAAGACTCAGCGCACGGGCGATGCCCACCCGCTGCTGCTGGCCGCCGGACAGCGTGGCCGGATACGCCGCCGCTTTGTGCGCCAGCCCCACGCTGGTCAGCAGCGCCATGCCGCGCTCTGTGGCATCCGCACGCGAAAAGCCGCGCCCGTAGATCAGCACTTCAGTGATGTTCTCTAACGCCGTTTTATTGCGGAACAGATTGTAATGCTGGAACACCATCGCGCTCTGACGGCGAAAACGGCGGGTATCACTGCGGCTGAGCCGACGGACATCAACGGACATATCGCCCATCGTCAGCTGACCGCTGTCGGGTTTCACCAGCAGATTAAGGCTGCGTAACAGAGTAGATTTTCCGGAACCGGAAGGGCCGATGATTGAGATCACCTCACCCCGTTCAACAGTGAAATGAATATCATTAAGTGCATGATAATGCTGGAATTTTTTATTTAATCCGCTAACCGATATCATCGTCGCCCCGGGTAAAAAATGACATCCAGGCAGTGTAGCGTTGCAGAAATGAGTAAACGAATGCTTAAAAAACATAAGGTTATACGATAATTGGAGAAGAAAAAAGATCCTTCAATTTACTATCATCCTGCGTTTAAAGTATTAACCTCACTAAAAAAGCTGGGAAAACCTCACCTTAATTACAAGAAGGCAAAATAATGCAGTTTAATAATCACTGGAGGATTGTTTTTCAGAAGCGAACTCAACAACTAACGTTCCACAATCTAGCATGCCGAAATTAAGTGTTTCTGGCTTCCGGTTTTCATAGAAAGGCACAAGCCAAAATCTTCCTTGATTATTGATATCACAATCCACAAAGTTAACACCCGCATTATTAGCCGACACGAGGGCTGATTGCCAATCTTTCCAACCATTATCATCACGAAGTATATACTGAAGTACACGCATTTTTGCCTGTTCCGGTGTGTAAGCCACACATTCCTCCACGTTTTTATCACTGTATAAATATGCTCCTGTTCGTAAATAGGCTAGTAAGGCGATGCCAGCCGTTACTATAATCATAGCAATGAGAACAGCTGATACAGATCGAAAAAAAATCTTACTCATAAACAACCTTCTTTGATAATTTTATTTTACGTTAAAAAACATTTATTTTCATTTGATAACGTTAGAAACCCAATAAATTAAATTAATAATCCCATTTTTCTCCCTAAATTTATATATTTTTTCTATATCATCAGCACAGAATGATTCCTGAATTATTAATCTAGTAATAAGGAGATATATCATGAGTGAAGGAACAATGGTGGTCACAGCACCAGCAGTATCTGCAGGAGGAACTGGGAGCTATGGGGGGTTTAATGCGGGTGGGGCTACATCTGTTCCTCCCAGTCAGGCCGAGGCCATGGCCATAATGCAGATATCCAACGGTAAAGCATTTGATCCTTTGCATGGGGAGGAACTGGCTAAAAAGGGTGATCTTAAAGGTCTTCTGGCGTGGTGCCGGGAAATGGTGTTTTTTGATCAGGGCTACCCCGGCTCGTCATCCGCAATAGCATATATGGACCAAACAGCTGGCTGGAAGAATTTCCAGATTAGCGACATGAATAACACATTAAAGGGAGGGCCTTATAGCATAGTGTCAGCTTTAGCAAATTTTCTTTGGGGGAATGGGCGTGAGATGGACATTGATATTGGAAATATAGGATTAACCCTGCCTCCTGATAAAATAACTGGATTCAGCAATGAAATAATGTCAATGAGTGCACCAGGGAATTATAAATTCGATTACAAATTCGCTTACGATACAGGTCTTGATAATATTTCATCAGGACTTTACCTGGGAAATATAACATTGAGAATGGAGGGGACGTTCACTCGACTAGAATCAGGAGAGTGGTCCTTTATTGGGAATATTAGAGGGTTTCAGGATACATATGACTTTAATCCCAGCACACATCGAACGCGGATTGCTGAGGCATTAACCACAATAGGCAGTTTTTTAGGGGAAAAATTTAATGGTGAGGCGTATAAAATCAATATAAATGGAGAGATAACCAATTTTAAACTATCCGGGCATTAATTTAAAAAAATAAAAAAAAGAGAGATCAATATAAACTGACCCCTCCATTAATAGTAAAATGCTAATTAGTTGTTAACCGGGATCACCGCGCCTTTGTATTTGGTACGGATCCAGTCCTGAATCGCTTTTGAATGCAGCACGGTCACCAGCGCTTTCACATCCGGCTTGTTCTCATCACCACGGTGCACGGTAATGATGTTCGCGTACGGGTTATTCTCACCGCTTTCTACGGCAATCGGGCCTTTTACCGGGTCAAGACCCGCATCAATCGCATAGTTGGCGTTGATCACCACCGCATCGCCTTCGTCATTGTTGTACATCTGCGGCAGCAGCGCACCTTCAACATTGGCGAGGAATTTCAGGTGTTTCGGGTTTTCCACGATATCGCTGATACGTGCATCAATTTTACTGACGCCCGCTTTCAGTTTGATCACACCGGCTTTCTCGAAGATAGACAGAATACGGCCTTCTTCAGCGACGGCATCACGCATGATCACTTTGCCGTTCTGCGGCAGATCTTTCAGCGATTTGTATTTCTTCGAGTAGATGCCAATCGGCTCGATATGGATAGCGCCAGCGCTGACAAAATCGTAAGTTTTATCCCCGGCGTGATCTTTCAGCACGCTGTTCAGGTAAGGAATATGCTGGAAATAGTTAGCATCGATGTCACGGCTGGCCAGCGCGGTGTTCGGCAGGATGTAGTCCTGGAAGGGTTTGATTTCCAGATCAATGCCCTGCTTCGCCAGAATCGGTTTCGCCTGCTCAAGGATCTCAGCGTGCGGCACGTTGGAGGCGCCAACGGTCAGCGTATCGGCCCATGCACTCAGACTCAGTGCGCCCAGGGTGGCCGCAGCCAGCAGCGTCAGTGTTTTTTTCATTTTGTTTTTCCTAAAGAGTTAACGTTTGTCGAGCCGTGCCGTGAGCACATCACCTAAGAACTGGATGATAAAGACAATCACCAGAATCATTGCCGTCGCCACCAGCGTCACATCGCCGTGGTTACGTTGAAAACCTTCCAGATACGCCAGATTACCGAGGCCGCCCGCGCCAATCACACCCGCCATCGCGCTGTAGCTGACTAATGCAATCAGGGTCACCGTGATACCTGACACCAGTGCCGGAGAGGATTCCGGCAGCAGCACGCGGAAAATCAGGGTACTGAGGCGCGCGCCCATCGAACGCGACGCTTCAATCACGCCTTTGTCGACCTCACGCAGGCCAATTTCCACCAGGCGTGCATAGAAGGGGGCCGCACCGACGATCAGGGCAGGCAGCGCGGCATCCGCGCCGAGAATGGTGCCGATCAGCGTTTTGGTAAACGGGATCAACAACACGATTAAAATGATGAACGGAATCGAGCGAAACACGTTGACCAGCACCGAGATCACCGAATAAATCGCGCGGTTCTGGAACAGTCCGCCGCGTGCGGTCAGGAACAGCGCCAGTCCGAGCACAATACCGAACACAAACGTCGCCACGCCGGACAGCGCGGTCATATACAGCGTCTCACCGGTGGCGGCCCAGAGCTGATCCAGTTTCAAATGTGGGAACAGGTTCTCAAACATGGGTGACGACCTCGGTAGTAATGGCATAAGCATGTAAATCGTCGAGAATGTTCGACAGCTGGGCAGGCGTCGCAGGCACCTGCAACCAGAGCTCGCCAAAGGTGCCGTTGGTGGTCTGGGTCATTTTTCCATGCAGGATATTGAAGGGTAAGGCGTACTTCAGCGTCAGCTCACCGACTATCGGCTGCTGGGTGCTTTTACCGACAAACGTCAGCCTGACCACCGCGCCCTCATCGGCATTAATCAGCTCAGGATTAAACGGGGTGTCTGCGCTGCTGTACTCCGATGTCTGCTTAACAAACATGCGGGTAATCGGCTGCTGCGGGTGAGTAAACACTGACAGGACTTCGCCCTCTTCAACGATTTTACCGTCTTCCATCACCGCCACGTGGTGACAGATTTTACGCACCACATGCATCTCATGGGTGATCAGCACGATGGTCAGTTTCAGCTGACGATTGATATCCAGCAGCAGATCGAGAATGGAGTCGGTGGTTTGCGGATCGAGCGCCGAAGTGGCTTCATCGCACAGCAGCACATCCGGGCTGTTCGCCAGCGCACGTGCGATCCCGACACGCTGTTTCTGCCCGCCGCTGAGCTGCGCAGGATAGACCTGCTCTTTACCGGTCAGGCCCACCAGCGCGATCAGTTCCTGCACCCGGCGCTGGATCACCGCTTTTGGCGCGCCGGCAATTTGCAGGGAGAAGGCGATATTTTCACTGACGGTGCGCGACCACAGCAGATTGAAGTGCTGGAACACCATGCTGATTTTCAGGCGTGCCTGGCGCAGGGCTTCACCACTGGCCTGCGCGATATCCTGTCCGGCGATGATCACGCTGCCGGAAGTCGGTTTTTCCAGTCCATTCAGCAGACGGATCAGGGTACTTTTTCCTGCCCCGCTGTAGCCGATAATGCCGTAAATTTGCCCCTGCTCAACCTGCAGGCTGACATCATCAACGGCGGTCACCGGGCCTGATTTGGCGTTAAATATTTTTGAAACGTTGCGCAAAACTATCATCTGATGCCTGTTTTCTGCCGTCGTACCAGCGAAAAACGCTGATTAATTAAACTGATTATTATGCGTACATTATTGGTAGCACTAATTGCCAAACGATATTAATCAGACCGGGAATTATTGGAAACGACTGAAAAGACATTGTTTATAACCAAATGGAATATGAGGGCTATTACGTTGAGAGACGTGTTAATCCCCAGCCGATGATTATCCGGATCTCCTCAGATAAAACCGACCAGGGTTCCTGTTCCTCTGCCTTCCTCGTTGTCACGGAAGCCGGTCTGGTCGAAAGCCTCGCTGTTCAGGACCTGATTCTTGTTCGGATAAGAACGGCTCGCAAGGACGTTATCAGTTACAGTTAAGGTTACCCTTCTCTTGTGAAAAACAGCTGAAACCATGCGTCTTTCCCTGCGTCATTACCTCCATGTCCGCCTCCGGTTGCTGATATCCATTGTCGCCGGACTGCTGTGTTTCTTCGCCCTGCCGACGTCACTGGGCATCCTGCAACGGTTGCTGATCGGCTGGAACGTGCTGGCCCTGCTGTATCTGTTTTTTCTGTGGTATCGCATGCTGCGCACTGCGGCGAAAGATATTCCCCATATCGCCAGAACCCAGGATGAAAGTGCCACGCTGGTGCTGAGTCTGGTGACGTTCGCCTGTCTGATCAGCATTCTGGCTATTCTGATGGAACTGACGTCGCTGAAAGATCTCAGTGGAACACCGCGCATTCTCCATCTGCTGCTGACGGCAAGCACGCTGATCCTCTCCTGGGCGCTGCTTCCCACCGCCTTTGCGATGCATTACGCCCATCACCACTATCTGCATCGCACGCCGGACGTCACGCCGATGATCTTCCCGGAAAAGCCCGACGAACCGGGATACTGGGATTTTCTCTATTTCTCTTTCACCGTGGCCGTCGCTTCGCAAACCGCCGATGTGGCAACAGGCACCACCGACATGCGCCAGATTGCCCTGCTTCAGTCGGTGATCTCGTTTGTGTTTAATCTGGCGATTCTGGGGTTGTCCGTGAATGTCGCGGCGGGGTTGTTAAGCTAGGTGGCACAGGAAAAACCTCTGCCTCCGGGAGGAGGCAGAATGACATTAAAGCACGCTGGCCAGAAACTCGCGCAGGCGCGGATGCTGCGGGTTGTCCAGCAACGTGCAGGCATTACCGCTTTCCACCACCTGGCCGTTATCCATAAACACGATATTGTCGGCCACCTCGCGGGCAAAGCCGATTTCGTGGGTCACCACCACCATCGTGATACCGGAATGGGCCAGCTGTTTCATCACCTGCAGCACTTCGCCCACCAGCTCCGGGTCCAGTGCTGAGGTGGGTTCATCAAACAGCATCACTTCCGGCTCCATCGCCAGCGCGCGGGCAATCGCCACACGCTGCTGCTGACCACCAGATAACTCGCGTGGCCAGGCCTGAGCGCGGTGCGCCAGCCCGACCTGCTCCAGCAGTTTCAGCGCACGCGCTTCCACCACAGACCGTTTCTCGCGGCGGATACGCAACGGGGCATCGCTGATATTTTGCAGCACGGTGCGGTGTGGAAACAGGTTGAACTGCTGGAACACCATCCCAATGCGCTGGCGCTGCACGGCCACGCGCTTTTCCGGTAATTCCACCAGATGCTGCCCCCTGCGACGGTAGCCCACCAGCGACTCGCCGACGTGAATGGTGCCGGCATCCAGCTTCTCAAGATGGTTAATGCAGCGCAGCAGCGTGGATTTACCCGAGCCGGACGGCCCGAGGATCACCGTCACCGATCCGGCGGCAATATCCATATTGATATCCCGCAGCACCGTTTTGCCGGAGAACTGTTTGTGAATGCCGCGCAGGCGGATCGGTTCACTCATGACTGCGCCTCCTGTTGTTCAACGGCTTTGCGGAACCAGCGTTTTTTCACCGGCGCATTCCCCCGGCTGAACCACACTTCGACATAATGCTGCCCCACCGACAGCACCGAGGTCATCAGCAGATACCAGGCGGTCGCCACCAGCAGCAACGGGATCACTTCATAGGTGCGCTGATAGATAATCTGTGCCGAATAGAGCACATCCTGCAGCGCAATCACCGATACGACAGCGGTGGTTTTCAACTGACCGATCACCTCATTACCGGCCGGCGGCAAAATGGTGCGCATCGCCTGCGGCAGCACGGTCTGGCGAAAAATCTGGCCAGGACGGTAGCCCAGCGCTTTAGCGGCTTCCAGCTGGCCCGGATTCACACTCTGGATCCCGGCGCGGATGATTTCAGCGGCATAAGCAGACTGGTGCATCACCAGCGCAATCACCGCCGCACTGAACGGGCTGATGACTTCGTTGGTGCTGGCGCTCCACAGCGTGCCCAGATACGGCAGGGAGAGCGTCAGCTTCGGATACAGCGCGGCAATGTTGTACCAGAGAAACAGCTGCACCAGCATCGGTACCGCGCGGAAAAACCAGGTATACGCCCAGCTGACACCCACCAGCACCGGGTTGGCCGACAGACGCATCAGCGCCAGCAGCGTGCCGCCGGCAAACCCGAACAGCACGGAGATCACCGTCAGCTTGAGGGTCATCATCACGCCATTGAGGATAGAGGCTTCCGTCAGGTTCTGCGCCACCACGTCCCATTCAAAACGCGGGTTGCTGACCACCGACGATCCCATCAGCGCCACCAGCAGCAGCACGATCAGGGCGCTGAACCAGCGCCCGTAGTGACGATGCCCGACAATACGCAGCCCGGCGCCGGGGTCGTCAGGCCGCTGACTCATTTCGCGATCTCTTCATTCAGACCGGCGGTTTTCACCGCACCAAAGCCGATTTCCCACTTATCGAGGATCTGCTGATAGGTGCCATCGTTGATCAGCGAGTTCAGCGCCGCCTGAATCGGTTTCTCAAGCGGTGAGCCTTTCGGCAGCGCCATCGATACAATGGTGTCTTCGATGGTGATCTCACCCGCCAGCGCCAGGGCTTTCACCTGGCTGGCCTGATAGCGCAGGCCTTCATACGGCCCGAAGAACATCGGTACACGGCCACTCATCACAGCCTGAACACCTGCCGGACGATCCGGGAAGACAGGAATAGTGATGGCCGGTTTTTTATCGGCGATGCAGGCATCGCTGGCGGTTTGCAGGCGGGTGATCTGAGAAGTGCCCGCCCCTGCGCCAACGGTTTTACCGCACAGTTCAGCGAAGGTGTTAAATGGCCCCAGTTCAGCATCTTTACGCGAGATCAGCGCCAGCTTCGATGCATTGTAATAACCGACAAAATCCACCTGCTGCAGGCGCTTTTTGTTGGCATCAATATTCGAGGCGGCCAGATCGTAACGGCCGGATTTCAGACCCGGAATGATATTGTCGAATCCACCGGTATCACGCCAGTGCACGGCGATCCCCAGACGATCGGCCACCGCACTGACGATATCAATTTCACGTCCCGCGAGGGTTTTGTTATCCGCCTGATAGAAGGTGGTTGGCGGCGTGTTCGGGTTGGTGCCCGCCACGATATAGCCTTTTTTCAGGATATCTTCCGGCAGTTGGGCATGTAACGTTGCGTCAGCCTTCGGTTTGACGCTGGCGCTAAACGCCACGTCCTGGTCAGCTGCCAGTGCAGAAGTGAGTGGCACCAGAGCCAGCAGAGCAGCAGTCAGAGCAGAGAGTTTCATCAGTTATTCCTTCTCAGTCGCCAGCGCGGGGACGGCGGCAAAATTTTCATCAAACGGCGGCAGCCCCAGGTTTTCACGCAGGGTGCGGTACTGGTATTCGGTACGGAACAGGCCACGGCGCTGTAACTCTGGCACCACCAGCTCAACAAACAGTTCCAGCTGGTTTGGCAGCACGGCAGGCATAATGTTGAAGCCATCGGCCCCTTCCTGCTCCAGCCACAGCTGGAAATCATCGGCGATATCCTGCGCCGTTCCGACAATCACACGGTGACCGCGGGAGCCTGCTGCCACGGCCGCCAGCTGGCGCAGAGTCAGGTTTTCGCGTGCGGCCAGCTCGGTCAGCAGCTTCACGCGGCTCTGGCCACCTTCCGTGCCGCCAATTTCCGGTACCGGACCGTCCAGCGGGTAAGCGGTCATATCCACACCAAAGCGTGCCGACAGCTGCTCAATACCGTTATCAATGTCCACCAGCTCATTCAGCTGGTTCCAGGTTTCCTGCGCTTCTGCGCGGGTACGGCCAACAATCGGCATTACGCCCGGCAGGATCAGCAGATGGTCAGGATGGCGTCCGGCTTCACGCACGAACTGTTTCTGGCTGCGGTAAAAAGCCTGGCCCTCTTCCAGCGAGGCGGCGGCAGTGAACACCACTTCGGCGGTTTCCGCTGCCAGCTTCTGGCCTGCCGGAGAAGAACCGGCCTCAATGATCACCGGGCGTCCCTGCGGCGAACGGGCAATATTCAGCGGTCCCTGCACCTGGAAGTATTTTCCGTTGTGGTTGGCGGCATGGATTTTCGCTTCGTCAGAGTAACGGCCGCTCTCTTTTTCACGCACGATGGCCCCCTCTTCCCAGCCGTTCCACAGCTTGAAGGTGACATCGAGGAATTCGCGCGCCATGTCATAACGTTCCGCATGGGAGGGCAGATCTGCGCGGCTGAAGTTGCGCGCGGCATCAACAGAGAACGAGGTCACCACGTTCCACGCGCCGCGACCCTGGCTGATGTGATCCACCGAGGAGAGCGCGCGCGCCAGATGGAACGGCTGGTCGAAGGTGGTGGACGCCGTCGCGGCCAGGCCAATGTGCTGCGTCTGCACGGCCAGCGCGGAGAGCAGCGTCAGCGGTTCCAGACGGGACATGGTGGACGGCAGGCGGTGAACGCTGGTGGCCAGCGCATCGCCGACGAAGAACATATCAAACTTACCCTCTTCACCCTTTTTGGCAATCCAGGTAAACCAGTCAACGTCAGTGGGTGACCCTTTGGCCCCTTCCGCACGCCAGCCGCCTACATGGTGGCCCAGCGCCTGAACAAACAGACCAAGGCGCAACTGACGTGACGACGTTTTTTGCACAGACATGGGAGATCCTTTTCGTTATTGGCTAATCAGAAAAATAAGACGGTGTAATGCGGCAGCATCCGGCAGGCGGGCATCGTGAAGGATGCTCTGCGCCTGCGGCGCAGGCAGTGCGGCAAGACTGTGATGTAATTTGGCCTGCACATCGGTATAAGCGGCGGCAGTGGCGCGACGGGTGACGCAGTGGCTCAGGGTACTGCCATCGCGCAGCCACAGCGTGACGCGATGAAAACGCCGATCCGGGTCCAGCTCATCGGCCGGAGCCGTCAGGTCGGGCTGGCGGGTCACCCGCGCAGCTAACGCCGCAATGGCAGGTTTTACCGGGGCTTCGCTGTAGTTTTCCAGCGCTACGCTGCCGTTAATCAAGGCATCGGCAATGACGTACTCAAGACTGAAGCGCGCCTCCACGCCGTTTTTCGGTGCAATTATATTGGGTGCCGTATCCGCGCCTGGCGGGAAGCTGACCTCAATTCGTTCGATGTCGTCCGTACTGACGTCATGCCCGGCAGCAAGCCGCTGTTCGCGCAGGACAAACGCCGCCTCTGCTGCGCTGTGAGTACCGCCGCAGGTCGGATAGCGTTTAAACTCCAGGCCCGGTTCCACGATGCGCCACGGCTGGCCCCAGCCGCTGAGCAATGCAGCGGGCTGTTCCACACCAAAGCCCAGCGCCTGCAGGAAGCTTTCCAGCACACCGTTGCTCTGCGCACGAAATCCGGCCTGCGCCAGCAGTACACTGTTAACGGCACTGCGTGCGGCCAGCCCGGCATGCAGGGGTTTGGCGGCTGAACCGAACTGGCTGCGCAGCCCCGATGCCTGCGTTGCCGCCAGACCGAGGGCAACCTGCGTTTCTGCCTGACTGAGCGCCAGCAGACGACAGGCCGCTCCCGCAGCGGCAATCGTGCCCAGGGTGGCGGTGCTGTGGAATCCTGCGGAATAGTGTCGCGTGCCGATGGCTTTTCCCAGGCGGCCAGCCAGCTCCACACCGACAATATAGGCATCGATAAACCCCTCTGCGCTGACCGATCCTCTCTCTTTACTCAGTGCCAGCAGCGTGGAGAGCACGACCGTGGTGGGATGGCCGCGAAAGTTCGCATGATAATCATCGAAATCCAGCGAGTGGCTCATATAGCCGAGCTGTAAGGCAAGATTCTCGACGGAATGCTCCGCCGGATAAACGCGGAATATCGCATCCAGCCCGCCGTCGATAACGCTGCCATGCAGTACAGGAAACAGACAGGCGAAATAATCCGTTACCCCGTCACGGGCATTGCGACGTTCAGGTTCGCCAGGATGGAGGCTGAAAATGGTCTGCGCCAGCAGCGGGGTAAGCGACATGTTCAAAAGACACCTTTTTTAATAAGGTATTGACATAAATCAATACGTTATAAGTTAGTGTTATTTTCTTCGCTTAGAACGCCGCCAGCCAATAACCAACGGTTATAGGACATTCCAAAATAAACTAAAGAAAAATGTTATGAACGGTATCTTTTTCATAACATCCTGTTTTTACCCTTGCAGGATGAGCAGGGTTGATCGCGATATCAGCGACTGCGCGGCCTGATCGAAAAACGCATTGACCTTGCGGGGTAACACGCTAAGGTGATCCTTATATCAACGGCCCAACAGCAGGAATATTCCTGAAGGAGTGACAGATGGCGACAGAATACGCAACCCTCGCCGGAGGCTGCTTCTGGTGTACCGAAGCGGTGTTTAAACAGATTAACGGCGTGGAGTCACTGGAGAGCGGTTACATCGGCGGTCATACCGAAAACCCGACCTATAAACAGGTCTGCAACGGCGATACCGGACATGCGGAAGCCATCCGCATTGCTTTTGACCCGGAAAAAGTGAGCTACGGCGATCTGCTGGACATCAGCTTCGCCACGCACGATCCGACCCAGCTGAACCGTCAGGGCAATGATATCGGCACCCAGTACCGTTCGGCGATTTTTCCTAACAGCGCCAGCCAGACAGAAGAAGCCAAAGCGGCCATTGCACGTGCTCAGGCCGAGCACACCGACCCGGTCGTAACGACCATCGAAGCCGATGCCACCTGGTATCCGGCCGAAGACTATCACCAGGATTACTGGGCAGGAGAAGGCCAGGAGAATCGTTACTGCCTGGCGGTTATCCCACCCAAGCTGCAAAAACTGCGTAAGCGTTTTGCGGCAAAAACCGTCACGGGTTAACTCTCCCCCGCGCCAGCGGATACAGGGCTGGCGCGGCGTATTGAGATCGCCGCCGTGACCATCCCCACTCCAGACAGCACTGCCAGCAACCACATGACCCATTGATAGCCCAGAACCGCCCCGCCCGCCTGATAAAGACGCGTCGCCACCGCCAGACCCACCGCCCCGCCCAGGTTATGCAGCGTCCATGAAATCCCTATCCCCTGTCCGTGCTGTGACAGCGGTAATGCACCCAGCGCAGCGGCAACAGAAGGCCCGAGGATCGCGCCCCATCCCATGCCCATCAGAACAAAAGCCGCTATCACCCAATACACCGACAGCGTGCTGCTGAAAGTGCTCTGCAACAGTGCCGATGCCGCCAGCAGCGTGAATCCGGTTGCCATAACCGGCCAGGGGCCAAGGCGATCGCCCAGCCTGCCTGCCAGCGGAGACACCAGCGCCATCACCAGCGTAACCGGCAACAGCATCAGACCAAGCTGCGCGTCGCTTAACGCATAAAGCTCAATCAGCCTGAACGGCATCAGCATAAATGCCACACAGTAAAACATCGCCAGCAATACGGATAATCCACAAGCCCGGCGGAATGCCTTCTCCCGCAGCACGTTGAAATCGATCAGCGGCTGTTGCGTGCGCTGTTCTACCCGCACAAAGGCGGCCAGTAACAGGATGGCGATGCCCAGCGTAATCAGTGATGGCAGACTCAGCCAGCCCCAGCGCGCGACATAACTTGCCCAGAGCAACAACGGCACTAGTCCACTCACCATCAGCAACCAGCCGGGATAATCCAGACGCAGGTGACGACGTGCGGAATGACCCGGAATATTGCCCACGCAAAGCGCAAAGCTGAGCAGAATAAAGGGCACATTCAGCAGAAAAATGGAACGCCAGCCAAACTGAGAGACCAACACTCCTCCCGCGACCGGCCCTAGCGCGAGGCCCACTCCGTTGGCCGCAAACAGCAGCCCCAGCGCCCTGCCCCGCTGCGATACCGGCATCACCTCCACCAGGATCGCGGCTGTCGCGGTATACAGCACGGCACAGCCTGCCCCCTGCAACAGACGAAAGAGATTGAGTATTGCCAGATCGGGTGACAGCCCGGCACCCAGCGACGCCAGGCCAAACCCGATCATGCCGGCATACAGTACCTGCCGCTGCCCGAAATGCTCTGCAAGGCGTGCGGTGAGAACCATGCAGCAACAGAGCGCCATGACAAACAGGGTCATCGCCCACTGGACCGCATCGACGCCCACAGAAAACTGCCGCTGCAGCGCAGGCAGTGCGGTGTTGACGATGGTGAAATCAATACACCCGAGAAAACTGGCCAGGCAGATACCGGCCTGTAAGCGGAACAACTGTGACGGGTTTGCCATAGCAGAAGATGCCTCAAATCAGAATGCCCTTAGCGTGACACGATTTAATATCTTCATTTACGCGATTTTTTCGCCATACTGGCGAATTATTATCGCCAGTATGGTGTGCGTATGATCAACAGCGACAGACTTAACAGTATCCGAGCCTTCGTACAGGCAGCGAGGGCGGGCGGTTTCAGTCTGGCGGCTGAACAGCTTGGCCAGTCACGTTCTACCGTTGGTAAGGCCGTCGCCCGGCTGGAATCCCGTTTGCAGGTCAAACTGTTTCAGCGCACCACGCGTTCACTCTCCCTCACCAGCGAAGGTCAGCGTTTCTATGAGGACTGTCTGCACATTCTGAGCAGTCTGGATGCGGCAGAAAACCGCGTGGCACAACATGCCCGTGAACCGACCGGGCGGCTGCGGGTGAGTGCCCCTCCCCTGTTTGGTGAGAAATGGGTGCTACCGGTGTTGCTGCCGCTGACACAGCGCTGGAGTTCACTGGCACTCGATATGCAGTTCTCCACCCAACGCATTGACCTCGCTGCCGACGGCGTGGATCTGGCGATCCGTATTGGTAATCCGGGGCAGCATGCCGACCTGACGGCGCGTCATCTGGGTTCACAGCCGTTGCTGCTGTGCGCCTCTCCAGCCCTGGTGGGACAGGCTCCGTTGATAAGTCACCTGGACAACCTCCGCGCTTATCCGCACCTGGCGCTACTGGAGCAGGGACGTTCTCAGCCGTGGTTACTGAAAAATCAGCAAGATGAACTGCTGCACTGGCTGCCTGACGATCGATTGCGCCTCAGTACCATGAGTGCCGTTTATGCCGCCTGTAAAGCAGGCCAGGGTATTGCCCAGTTGCCGCACTGGCTGGTGAATGACGATATTCGCGGAGGGCAGCTGCTTGAGATCCTGCCGGAGAGCCGTGGCACCAGCCTGCCGATCTATGCCGTATGGCTGAAAACGCCGGCGATGCCACAACGGCTGCGACACGCGATTGATGCCCTGCTGGCGGCTTTTCCGCATTCAGTCCCGTGAGCAGTAATGCCGCCCGCTGGTAATACTAAGCAGAATATGTCGTTCGTCTGTCTTTTGCGTGGGTGGTAACGTCGGAGGATTCCATCAAGAGGAGAATCCTGTGAATCAACCCCTTCAGCGTCCTGTTGCTGTCGTCACCGGCGGCACCAGCGGTATCGGACTGGCGATTGTCCGGGAACTGGCGGAGAGCCATCTGGTCTATGCCGTTGGCCGTTCGGCCCCTGCGCTGGCCGAGCTGGAACAGTATGAACATGTGGAAGCAGTCAGTCTGGATCTGCTGGATAATGATGCAGTACAAAAATTTGTTTCTCGTTTGCCCGCGCTGGATGTTCTGGTGCATTCGGCCGCGATTTCCGAACGGCTCACCGTTGAACAGGCCACCCCTGCACTCTGGCAGAAGCAGTTCGCCATTAATCTGTTTGCACCCGCTGAACTGACCCGCCTGGCATTGCCTGCCCTGCGCCAGCAGCAGGGCCAGGTTATCTTTATCAATTCCGGTTCAGGCACGTTGGCGCTTGCCGGGCATGCGGTCTATTCCGCCAGTAAATTTGCCCTGAATGCGCTGGCCCATGCGCTGCGCACGGAAGAAAGTGAACACGGCGTGCGGGTGTCCACCGTCTCTCCTGGCCCAACCGATACCCCGATGAATCGCCTCAGTCGCGAACGCGCAGGAGACGTCGCGGCCATCGACCCGCTCGCCTACAGCACCCCAGAATCCGTCGCCGCCGCAGTTCGACTGGTGGTGAATGCCACTGAGGATACGCAGATTACCGATGTGGCGGTTCGCCCACGTCGGGACAGTGCCCACCGTTAACCCAGGAGGACAGCATGCAGTCGGCCTTTTTTTTCACACTGAAACGGCATGTCCGCTTCAGTTACTGGAACGAGCTGTGCGAATAATCCGCTGACTGAACCAGTCGGACATTGCTTCCCGTCAGCTGACAGGGTGCAGTGCTGGCTGGTTTATCTCTCCTCTGCTTCGCCCTCCCCCGCCACTTTTTTCTTTTCCCTTTGATAGGTGAATTCCGTTCCCCCCTTCGTACCAGTATGATCACGTGCACCTATCACAGGATTCAGGGATTCAGGGATTCAGGGATTCAGGGATTCAGGGATTCAGGGATTCAGGGATTC
>NZ_JBJGXA010000023.1:0-54987 GCF_045107195.1 Erwinia sp. AnSW2-5 | reverse complement strand
TATTTCATGTACTGCACCTTACTCAGTTGGGTGTCCAACTTTTTGGGTGCAGTTCATTCAGGCCCGGTTTTTTTATGCTGACAACGTGCCTGCGTTACTCTGCGGCGTCAGACGGATATTTCTGCGCAGTTTCTTTAATCAGTTGCTGCAGCTCGCCACGCTGATACATCTCAATGATGATATCGCAGCCGCCTACCAGCTCACCGTCCACCCACAGCTGTGGGAACGTTGGCCAGTTGGCATATTTTGGCATTTCTGCACGGATGTCCGGGTTCAGCAGAATATCAACGTACGCGAAGCGCTCGCCACAAGCAGATAACGCCTGAACAGCCTGAGCAGAGAAACCGCAGCTTGGCAGTTTCGGAGAACCTTTCATGTACAGCAGAATAGGGTTTTCAGCGATCTGGCGTTGAATTTTTTCAACAGTACTCATAAATATCTTCCTCAATACGATACATCGTGTGTAGGCTGGGCGCAGCCTGCTTATTGTAGCGATTCTGCCCTGGCGATGAAAATGACATTTTCACATGCGAGAAAGGTGAAAATGCGACCAATAGACAAAACAGGGAAACAAAATAACATTTTCTTATCATCACTGCTGCACCTGTTATGACCTGCTTCGGTTTTATTGCTGAGTTAACCAGCTGATTGTGCTCAATATTACATCATTTCCTTGATCTGTATTATTGAAACAAAAAAGACCTTACCCTTTGTTAAGAAGTTAGATTAGAATTGGCCCAACCTTCTGCATAACCGCAGAAATCTCTTTTCTGACCGCGTTGCTGTCTTTTGTAGCGCACAAACTGTTAATGGGAACGATGCGTTTACTCATCACGCTCTTCATACTGGCTTTCACCCAGTTGTTTTTCAACATGGCGCACGCATCGCCACATACCCCTATTAATGCAAAACAGCAAAAAGCCGACAGCAACACTGCGCGTGTAGATGACCGCCGTAAGCGCCGCCCGGTAAAAGCCACCTCGACCAAAAAAATCAAAGAACCTGCCAGTAAAAAAGCCAAAGAAATTGTTAAAAAAGAGTCCTCTAAATCAGCCGGGCTCCTGCTGGCAAAAAAACTGAAAGAGAAAGAGAAGAAAAAAACCAGCGCAGCGGCCCCCGTGCGTAATGCGAAAGTGGAAAAGAAAGCACTGAGCAAAAAGCTTGCGGCCAGCAAAAAAGCGGACAAAAAACATTATGGTCGTCAGCGTGCAGGCAGCAAAACCGCCGAAGATGATAACGATGCACTCAACGCCCCGCTCAAACTCAGCAAAGCGCATCGCGCACGCTACCAGAAAGCGCGTGAAACGGCGATGAACAAGCTGATGGGCCAGCTTGGTAAACCTTATCAATGGGGTGGCACCTCGCCGAAAACCGGGTTCGACTGCAGTGGTCTGGTGTGGTACGCCTATAAGGATCTGGTAAAGTTTAAGATCCCGCGTACGGCCAATGAAATGTTCCATCTGCGCGATGCGGCTTCGATTAAGCGCGATCAGTTAGAGAAAGGTGACCTGGTCTTCTTCCGTATCAACGGGCGTGGCACCGCTGATCACGTTGGTGTCTATCTGGGTGGTGGGAAATTTATTCAGTCTCCACGGACCGGTAAAGATATTCAGGTCAGTGCGTTAAGCGAAGATTACTGGCAGGAACACTACATTGGTGCGCGCCGGATGATGACGCCTAAAACGATTCGATAATGCCTGAAGGTTCGGGAAGAGTTTCCTCCTCCCTGGCAAAACTTAATGCATCACAGCGGTAAAACTAAACGCAATAATCATCAACAGTGAACCCACAACGGTTAGTGCAGTCATTTTCATATCAGTGTTCATTCTCTCTCCTCAATAACCTTGTTTTTAGTAAGCCAACAGATTTTCCCACAGTTACCCGTAAAAATCTCGTTTTCTGTGCGCAGCCTTGTTAGAATTCCTCATTACGTTGCGCAACACCGTTGGCAACGTGTAAAAGCCAGCACTGCATGTCACTCTTCGGACGATTCACCCCCCTCCCGACCCTTTGAGACAGCACCTAAAATAATTCTGGTCGGGCAGGAATGGCTGTACCCAGGCAAACGTTTAACCAATTAGTTATCAAGAGATTATGATAACACCAGGAGTACGATTTTAATGGCAACAATTAAGGATGTGGCAAAGCGCGCCGGTGTTTCCACCACCACCGTGTCCCATGTGATTAACAAAACGCGCTTTGTAGCCGAAGAGACGCGCGAAGCGGTATGGGTTGCAATTAAAGAATTGCATTACTCCCCCAGCGCCGTAGCCCGAAGTCTGAAGGTCAACCACACCAAAACCATTGGCCTGCTGGCAACATCCAGTGAAGCGCCCTATTTTGCAGAGATCATTGAAGCAATAGAAAACCGCTGCTTTGCCAAAGGCTACACGTTGATTTTGGGCAATGCGCACAATGACCTGCACAAACAACAGGCCTATCTGTCAATGATGGCGCAGAAACGCGTCGATGGGCTGCTGGTGATGTGTTCAGAATATCCCGACACGCTGATTTCCATGCTGGAAGACAACCGTAATATTCCGATGGTCGTCATGGACTGGGGCGAGTCGCGCGGTGATTTCACGGATACCGTGCTTGATAATGCTTTTGAGGGCGGTTACCTGGCCGGGCGTTATCTGATCGAACGTGGGCACCGCGATATTGGTGCAATTCCGGGTCAGCTTGAGCGTAATACAGGCGGTGGCCGCCATGCCGGATTCCTGAAAGCACTGGCAGAAGCAGGTATCACACTGCGTGATGAATGGCTGGTGCAGGGTGACTTTGAACCTGAGTCTGGCTATCGCGCCATGCAGCAGATTTTGTCGCAAAAACAGCGCCCGACGGCCATTTTCTGTGGTGGTGATATTATGGCCATGGGCGCGATTTGCGCAGCAGATGAAATGGGTCTGCGCGTGCCGCAGGATATTTCAGTGATCGGTTATGATAACGTGCGCAACGCACGCTACTTCACGCCTGCACTGACCACTGTCCACCAGCCGAAAGAACGTCTGGGCGAAACCGCTTTTGATATGTTGCTGGACCGTATCACCAGCAAGCGCGAAGATCCGCAAACCATTGAAGTTCACCCTTCACTGATTGAGCGCCGTTCCGTTGCCGATGGTCCTTTCCGCGACTACCGCCGTTAATCGCTCAACAGCGAGGGACCGGGTTGTTCGCTCAGCCACTCTGCATTCAGGGTTTCTGTGCTGCCCAGATACTCCAGTAACCAACTCAGCGCCGGTGAGGCGCTGTGTTCAGACCAGCTGAGGTAACAGGGGCTGTCGGGAAAGGATGACGTCAGAATCACTTCTCCCAGCACGCCCTGTTGCAGCCAGGGCTGGGCAAAATGCCCCGGAACCATCCCAACACACAACCCCGCGCGCAGGCAGTCAAACGCGCTTTCCCAGTCTGGCACCACCAGTCGTCGCTGATTATCTAATGTCCATGTAGTGCGTTTCGGCAACGCACGTGAGGTGTCCTCCAACACCAGCGAGGGCCACTCACGAATTAACGTCTCACTTAACGGCCCTTGATGGCTGAGTAACGGATGCGCCGTTTTCACCACACAGCGCCAGTTAAGGCTTCCCATATCACGATAAGCAAAACGTCCTCGCACCGGGATCGCCTGAGTCGCCCCGATCGCGACATCGACGCGGCCGTCAGCCAGTGCATCCCACACACCATTGAACACTTCCGGCATGATGTGCAGCTCCATGTCGGGAAAATGCCGGTAAAAATCCACCACCAGCTGTCGGGTGCGTGCCGGGCGTACAATTCTGTCGACCGCAATATTGATTTGCCCGCGCCAGCCGTTAGCCACCTGCTGACAGCGCGTGCGGGTGACGAGCATTTTTTTGATAACAGCACGCCCCTCTTCAATGAAAACCCGCCCGGCTTCCGTTAACTCCACATCACGGTGGCGGCGTTCAAACAGACTGACGGCCAGCCACGCTTCCAACTGACGCACGGTATAACTGACAGCGGAAGGGACGCGATGAAGCTCTGCTGCCGCAGCGGTGAAGCTGCCCGTCCTCGCCACCGCGTCAACCACTTCAAGAGAATGTTCAGACCACATAGTTTGCCTTCAATATTTTTCACTGCAACCCACGAATATTAGCGTTTCACAGGCTGGTCAGCACGCGATTACACTGCACGCGTAAAAAAATTGTCTAATAAGAGTTAAAAACTATGCGTTCTAAAGGATTTATGATTTACCTTGCGCTGCTCAGCATGCTGGGCTTTCTTGCTACCGATATGTACCTTCCCGCTTTTGGCGTGATGCAACAAGATCTGCGCACCGAGGCAGGTGCCATCAGCGCCAGTCTGAGCATCTTCCTCGCCGGCTTTGCCTGCGCGCAGCTGGTCTGGGGCCCGTTGTCCGATCGCATCGGCCGTAAACCTGTATTGCTCATGGGGTTGAGTCTCTTCGCCATTGGCTGTGCGGCCATGCTGTGGGTGGAGTCGGCGTTCTGGCTGCTGGTCGTTCGCTTTGTTCAGGCCGTGGGGGTATGCGCAGCGGCGGTGAGCTGGCAGGCTCTGGTGGTTGACCGCTACACGGGTCCGCAGGCTAACCGTGTCTTTGCCACCATTATGCCCCTGGTCGCCCTCTCGCCAGCGCTGGCTCCCCTGTTGGGTGCCTGGCTGCTGCACCATTTTTCATGGCGTTCTATTTTTGTTGTCCTGTTGCTGGTCAGTCTCGCGCTACTGATCCCGACATTACGCTTATCGTCGCGCCCGGCAGACGACCACGTCGCCGTTAAGCCTCGCGCACCCGGCTTCCTCACCTTGCTGAAGTCGCCTGTTTACAGCGGTAACGTGTTAATTTACGCGGCATGTTCAGCCAGTTTTTTCGCCTGGCTCACCGGTTCACCGTTCATTCTGGGTAACCTCGGTTTATCCCCTGCTGATATTGGACTCAGTTATGTTCCGCAAACAGCAGCGTTTCTGATCGGCGGGTTTGGCTGCCGCGCGCTGTTGAACCACTTTGCCGGGCGTCAGTTCCTGCCATGGCTGCTGGCCTTCTACAGTGTCAGCATTCTCGCGCTCTACTTTATCTCTCAGCAGCCGCAACCTTCGTTGTTTGCATTGCTGCTGCCGTTCTGTGGAATGGCGATGGCAAATGGTGCGATCTATCCAGTTGTGGTGTCCAGTGCGTTGCTGCCCTTCCCCCAGGCAACCGGTAAAGCCGCAGCCTTGCAGAATATGTTGCAGCTCGGCCTCTGCTTCTTCGCCAGCCTGGCAGTGTCAACATGGATTGAATCCCCGCTGCACACCACCACGCTGGTGATGGCAGGAACGATTGTCCTCGCTGTCGTTGGCTACGTTGTCCAGCGCGCGGCGGAGCAAAAACAGGCCCATCTGAATGCACCGGGCCAGGTAGAGTCCTGTGAAAACACTTAGTTAGCGCCCTAACAATAATGCGTTGAATATTACCTTGTGTGGGCATATACTTTTCAGCGCACTATAAAATAACAACTTAACAACATTTTTAAGTGGACGATGGCGTTTTGCCGTCGTCCACTGTTGGATCCTGACAGGGTTGTCATGGAGTTGTTCCGCGTGACTACGTTACGACCGCTGCCAGTTTCGCATCAAACCTCTTTTTTAACGTCGGATATCAGACTGCGGCATTCGCCGTAAGTGCTCTCACCGGCCTGTAGAAATTGACGATTCTGTTTCTCAGGTTTTAATCACACAGGGTGATGGAGAAGCTATGAGTTCATCGTGTATTGAAGAAGTGAGCCTGGATGACAACCCGTGGTATCGAATCGTCCAGGAAATGTTGAGTCAGGCCAGTATCGAAATCAATGGTTCCCGTCCCTGGGATATCCAGATCACCAACCCCGATTTTTTTAAACGCGTTCTGCAGGAAGGATCGCTGGGATTAGGTGAAAGTTATATGGATGGCTGGTGGGAATGCGAACGCCTGGATATCTTTTTCCAGCGGGTGCTACAGTCAAAGTTAGATCAGCAAATCCCCCGTCATTTCCGCGACACATTACGTGTTGTGGCTTCTCGCCTCACTAATTTGCAGTCACGCAAACGCGCGTGGATTGTCGGCAAAGAGCATTATGACCTGGGTAACGATCTCTTTACCCGCATGCTCGATCCTTACATGCAATACTCCTGCGGTTACTGGAAAGAAGCCCATACGCTGGAAGAGGCGCAGGAAGCCAAATTGCAGATAATCTGCAAAAAACTTCAGCTGGAGCCGGGTATGTCGTTGCTGGATATTGGCTGTGGCTGGGGAGGTCTGGCGGAATATGCCGCGCGTCACTTTAGCGTCCGCGTGGTGGGAGTGACCATTTCCGCTGAGCAACAGAAGCTGGCGCAACAACGCTGTGACGGGCTGGATGTCACGATCTTGCTTCAGGATTACCGCGATCTGTCCGAGCAGTTCGACCGCATCGTCTCTGTCGGGATGTTTGAGCATGTTGGGCCGAAGAATTACGCCACCTATTTTGATGTGGTAAACCGTAATCTGAAACCTGAAGGGATATTTCTGCTGCATACCATTGGTGCCAACAAAACCAACAATAATGTTGACCCGTGGATCGACAAATACATTTTCCCTAATGGCTGTCTGCCATCGGTGCGTCATATTGCCGCAGCCAGTGAACCCTGGTTCGTGATGGAGGACTGGCACAATATTGGGGCTGATTATGATGTCACGTTGATGCACTGGTATCAGCGTTTTATTAGCGCCTGGCCACAGCTTTCGGACAAATACGGTGAACGTTTCAAAAGGATGTTCACGTACTATCTGAATGCCTGTGCGGGTGCGTTTCGTGCAAGAGATATTCAACTCTGGCAGGTGGTATTTACCCGCGGTAAACAAGGCGGGCTGCGCGTTGCGCGCTAGGTGATATCACATTCTGCAGGGGCGACGTCATGTCGCCCCTTTTTATGACATTACGCTTTCGGACTCTCCGCCTGCTGCTCTCTGGCTGCGGCGGCCAGTAATGATGCTTCACGCTGAGCCAGAACGCGCTCAACGGTTTCCACAATCGCCTGCGTGTGCGGGTCGATCTCAATATTCACACGATGCCCCAGGCGTTTGCTGCCGAGAGTGGTGCGCAGCAGTGTTTCGGGGATCAGATGAACGCAGAATTTTGTGCGCGTCACCTCGCCTACCGTCAGGCTGATACCGTCGATGCCAACAAATCCTTTATGCAGGATATATTTCATCTGACTGGCATCCTGCGGTTTAAACCAAATTTCGCGATTATTTTCCGAAGTCAGTATTTTGCTAATCTCAGCAGTGGTCATAATATGACCAGACATCAAATGACCACCAATTTCATCGCTGAATTTTGCGGCACGCTCAACGTTAACGGTATCACCGACTTTCAGATCACCCAGATTGGTAATACGCAGCGTTTCTTTTACCAGATCAAAGCTAACGCGGTCGCCATCAACTTCTGTCACCGTCAGGCAACAACCATTATGGGAAACGGACGCCCCCAGTTCCAGCCCGGGCAATAATGCCTCCGGCATTTTGATAACGTGGGTACGAAAATTAGGTTTTTCGTCAATGTCCAGCACCTCCGCGGTGCCCTGCACAATACCGGTAAACATAGCTTTGCCTCAATCAATGTGTTTTCGCTGCAGTTAGTTTGCCCTGGCAACGCAACAAAACCAAATAAAGTACAGTTTAATTGCGTGACATAAAGAGCGATTCTTTTATCAGAAGATTGGCTATTTCTAGCACTGACACTAGAATGTACCGCCTGCTCTGCTGGCATCATCGCAAATGCCGTTTATTTCTTCAGCAGTGTCTTTCATCATTCAGCTCCCCAATGGATTTCGCGTTGCAGTAAACCGGCGCGAAACATAGCGGAAAAATAAAAAGGTGTATGTGTGCAGAAGTACCTCTTAGAGGCGCGTCAGTTATTAGCCCTTGCTATCCCGGTGATCCTTGCGCAGGTTGCGCAAACCGCCATGGGCTTTGTTGATACCGTAATGGCCGGTGCCGTTAGCGCCACGGATATGGCCGCCGTTGCAGTAGGAACCTCAATCTGGTTACCTTCCATTCTTTTTGGTCACGGTTTGATCCTGGCGCTGACACCGATAGTGGCTCAGCTTAATGGCTCAGGCAGACGTGAACGCATTGCACACCAGGTTCGCCAGGCTTACTGGCTGGCCGCAATGGTTTCTGTACTGATCATGGTGGTGCTGTATAACGCCGGATACCTGATCGGCGCCATGCATAATGTTGACCCGGAATTGTCCCGAAAAGCCGTGGGATACCTGCACGCCTTGCTGTGGGGCGCACCCGGTTATCTGTTTTTCCAGGTAGCCCGTAGTCAGTGTGAAGGTTTATCCAAAACCAAACCCGGCATGGTCATGGGATTCCTCGGGCTGTTGGTGAATATTCCGGTTAACTACGTGTTTATCTACGGCCACTTTGGCATGCCAGCACTGGGCGGCATTGGCTGCGGCGTGGCAACAGCATCAGTCTACTGGGTGATGTTTATTACGATGAAGGCCTGGGTGAATCGTGCGAAATCCATGCGCGATATTCATATTGCCGAGCGTTTCAGCCCACCAGACTGGAAAGCATTGCGTCGCCTGACAGGGCTTGGTTTGCCGGTTGCACTGGCGCTGTTCTTTGAAGTGACACTGTTTGCTGTTGTCGCCCTGCTGGTGTCTCCGATGGGGATCGTCAAAGTCGCGGGCCACCAGATCGCACTGAATTTCAGCTCACTGATGTTCGTCCTGCCGTTATCGCTGGGGGTCGCCACGACCATCCGCGTGGGCTTTCGGTTGGGTCAGGGTTCCGTTGAACAGGCAAAAGTCGCCGCATGGACAGCGCAAGGGGTTGGCATCTGTATGGCTTGTCTCACCGCGTTATTCACCGTAACGTTCCGTGAAGAGATTGCCCTGCTGTATACCGATAACCCGGAAGTGATAACGCTGGCAGCACAGCTGATGTTCCTGGCGGCGGTGTATCAGTTCTCTGACTCGATTCAGGTGATCGGCAGCGGCATTCTGCGCGGGTATAAAGATACCCGTTCGATCTTCTTTATTACCTTCGTTGCCTACTGGATCCTTGGTCTGCCGAGCGGTTATATCCTTGCGATGACCGACTGGGTGGTCCCGCCAATGGGTCCTTCCGGTTTCTGGACAGGATTTATTATCGGCCTGACCTCCTCTGCCATCATGATGATCTGGCGGATGCGCCGTCTGCAACGTCAGCCTGCCGAGACCATTCTGACGCGTTCCGCGCGTTAATTTTCCGCACAACCTACGGGAAATGGTTAAAATTGCTGCGCTTCGCACAGTTGCGCAGCAATCGGATGCAAAAATCATTTTTTCTCCTTGCCAGGCGTTCGGGGTGTCGTTAATATTCGTCCCCGTTGTCGCCATGATAACAATTTGCGTCTGTAGCTCAGTTGGTTAGAGCACCACCTTGACATGGTGGGGGTCGATGGTTCGAGTCCATTCAGACGCACCATCTTTCTTCTAAAGAAAGATAAGCAAATATCAAGTTGCGAGTATTTCGCGCTAATGCGAAAAACGAAGCAAGTTATGCGTCTGTAGCTCAGTTGGTTAGAGCACCACCTTGACATGGTGGGGGTCGATGGTTCGAGTCCATTCAGACGCACCAAACTCCTGTAAAACACTTCCGTTTCACATCATTCATCCCCTTTGTGTTACCCCCTTCTTAAACTTTAAGATTAACCTCACTTCGTGCCCGTTTGCGCAACGAATTTGATGCGCATCATTCCTGCATGCTATTTCACGCTTTTTAATTGGTTTTCGAACACTTAGCGACTATAATACGGAACGTTGTTTCACTTGAATGGTTTCAGCGTATGGTTGCCCCTCAATTTATAACGAGTACCTGTTGCGCAACGCCTTGCTGCGCCTGCGCCGAAACCACGTCTCAACTTACCCTGCATGCTGTAATTCTGTCACCTATCCTTACTCAGTATCGACGTTTTCATAACGCAAATTTTTTCCTCCGGGGGAAACACCGCCGGGATCCATCTTTAATCATCCATCACAACTTAATAGATAAATCGTCATGAAAAAGACTAAAATCGTATGTACTATCGGCCCTAAAACCGAATCTGAAGAGATGCTGACCAACCTGCTTGATGCAGGCATGAACGTGATGCGTCTGAACTTTTCCCACGGGAATTATGAAGAACATGGCCAGCGCATTACCAACCTGCGTTCCGTCATGAGCAAAAGCGGTCACCAGGCTGCCATTCTGCTGGACACCAAAGGTCCTGAAATCCGTACCATGAAACTGGAAGGCGGTAACGATGCCTCCCTGAAAGCGGGCCAGACCTTCACCTTCACCACCGACCAGACCATCATCGGTAACGCTGATACCGTTGCAGTGACTTACGCTGGCTTCGCTTCAGACCTGAAAATCGGCAATACCGTACTGGTGGATGACGGTTTGATCGGTATGGAAGTTATCGAAGTCACTGAAAGCACCGTGGTGTGTAAAGTGCTGAACAACGGTGATCTGGGCGAGAACAAAGGCGTTAACCTGCCGGGCGTTTCCATTCAGTTGCCTGCGCTGGCTGAAAAAGACAAGCTGGACCTGATCTTTGGCTGCGAGCAAGGCGTCGACTTCGTTGCTGCTTCGTTCATTCGTAAGCGTTCAGACGTGATCGAAATCCGTGAGCATTTGAAAGCACACGGCGGCGAGCATATCCAGATCATCTCCAAAATTGAAAACCAGGAAGGCCTGAACAACTTCGACGAAATCCTTGATGCCTCTGACGGTATCATGGTCGCTCGTGGTGACCTCGGCGTTGAGATCCCGGTTGAAGAAGTGATCTTCGCTCAGAAGATGATGATCAAGAAGTGTAACCGTGCACGTAAAGTGGTGATCACTGCCACCCAGATGCTCGATTCCATGATCAAAAACCCGCGCCCTACCCGTGCGGAAGCTGGTGACGTTGCCAACGCCATCCTCGACGGCACCGATGCTGTGATGCTTTCTGGTGAAAGCGCCAAAGGGAAATACCCGCTGGAGTCTGTCACCATTATGGCCACCATCTGCGAACGTACCGATCGCGTGATGAAAAGCCGCATCGACTCCCAGCACGACAACCGCAAAATGCGCATTACCGAAGCGGTATGTCGCGGTGCGGTAGAAACGGCTGAGAAACTGGAATCACCACTGATTGTGGTTGCTACAGAAGGCGGCAAGTCTGCGAAGTCCATTCGTAAGTACTTCCCGAATGCGACAATCCTTGCGCTGACCACTAACGAACAGACTTCACGTCAGTTGTTGCTCAGCAAAGGCATCATCACTTCTGTCGTGAAAGAAATCGCCTCAACTGACGACTTCTACCGTTTGGGTAAAGAAGCAGCAGAAGCCAGCGGCTACGCGCAGAAAGGCGATGTGGTGGTGATGGTTTCTGGAGCACTGGTACCAAGTGGAACCACCAATACTGCATCAGTGCACGTTCTGTAATTAAAAATTACGCCTTGCATTTAAAAAGCGCCCTCAGTGGCGCTTTTTTTACAACTTGCGCAAGACGTTTCACAAAGCGTCCAATCGAAATTAACGATTTAATTACCGGATAATCCACAGACCCTCCGATTAAAATCGCCTGTTTTCGCTTCGTTTTTTGTAAAATATCAGAAATAAGATGCTTCTTTGAGCGAACGATCAAGTTTAAGCACTTTCTCATCAAAAAATTATTCTCATTAGAAAATACTTTGTGTAATACTTGTAACGCTACATGGAGATTAACTTAAATCTAGAGGGTATTAATAATGAATCGTACTAAACTGGTACTGGGCGCGGTAATCCTGGCTTCAACTATGCTGGCTGGTTGCTCAAGCAACGCTAAAATCGATCAGCTGTCTACCGACGTGCAGACTCTGAACGCTAAAGTTGACCAGCTGAGCAACGACGTGAACGCAATCCGTTCTGACGTTCAGGCTGCTAAAGATGACGCAGCTCGTGCTAACCAGCGTCTGGACAACCAGGCTCACTCTTACCGTAAGTAAGAGTTCTGGTAATGAAATGGCGCACATTGTGCGCCATTTTTTTTGCCTGTTATTCGGAGTCTTCCGCCATGCGTCCAACCCCGCCTAAAACACACTGTAATCGATTTTAAGCCCCTCCAGCCCCAACGCTACTGACTGATGAGGATTTACCATCCAACCCCGCAGAATGCGATTTAGCCTCACTGACAGGCAACTGACTGTTACCCTCGACTTTTTCACCTTCGTTAACCAGCACCGGCATCCCTGCTCTGCGCTCTATCGCTGCTTTGATCACGGCCCGATCGCTGGCATCGCTGTTAATGAATTTCTTAGCGGCTACCGTGAGTGCAATGGGCATAGTTTGCGGATCATCCTTCTCGCTATGCGACAACGGCTGATGCACTTCCAGATAGCGTTTACCGTCCGGTTCAACCGCGTACTTCACTGGCTGATTGATGATCTGCACACGCGTACCTTTGGGAACGCTGTTGAACAGGGCTTCGATATCGTCCGGGCGCAAACGGATACAACCTGAGCTGACACGCATCCCGATACCAAAATCGGCGTTAGTACCGTGGATCAGATAATGCTGCTGACCGTAAGCCAGACGCAGCGCAAACAGCCCCATCGGGTTATCTGGCCCTGCGGGTACAGTGACCGGCAGCGTCTTGCCTTCAGCCGCGTAGCGCTTACGAATGTTAGGCGTGGGTGTCCAGGTTGGATTGGGGATTTTTTGGCTGATGCTGGTGACCATTGCCGGGGTATTCGCGCCCAGTTGGCCAATACCGATGGGATAGACGATCACTTTGTTTTCGTCTTTCGGATAGTAGTACAGGCGAAGTTCTGCGACGTTGACGACAATCCCTTCACGTTTGGTATCAGGCAGCAGCATCTGCGTTGGGATGGTCAGCTGTAAGCCCGCTTTAGGCAACCAGGGGTCAGTTCCGGGGTTGGCTTCCAGCAGGCCCAGTAAACCCACTTTGTATTTAGCCGCCACGGACTCCAGCGGCTGCCCATCATTGGGGACGACAAAGGTGGTGTTTTCACCAATCAGGCGGCTGTTGTCAGGGGGAAGCGGGTACTCAGTTGCGCTGGCGGCGTGTATCCCGGCAAGAAAGGTAAGAACAGAGATCCCGGCAAGGCGGTAAAAAAGTTTCATGCGCATTTCTCGGTTATGAATGGATAAATACACAACCTGGCTCACTGGAGGTGATTAACGCACCAGCATCAGGCGGTGTAAACACCCCACTGTAGCCTGGTGGGGTGCTTACCGAGAAGTGTAGCAATTCACGCCTGAGTAAGAATCAGCGCTTTCTTACGAATGGCACGAATCATGGCTTCCAGTCCCTGCGAACGGGATGGGGTCAGTTGTTGCGTCAGGGAAAGGTCAGCAAACCAGGGGCGGACATCGAAAGCGACTATTTCCTGTGGCGTCATCTTTTGGTACAGCGCGAAGACGATAGCAATCAGCCCTTTTACCAGCGCGGCATCGCTGTCGCCCTGCAGACGAACACAGCCTGTGTCATCGGTATCGACAACAATCCACACCTGGCTCTGGCAGCCCGGAATGATATTTTCTGGCTGCTGGAGAGTTTCAGCTTCACCCGACAGCCGGGCACCCAGCTCAATGATGTACAGATACTTCTCTTCCTGGTTAGCGCAACGATTGAAGTTGCGTACCAGCTTGTCTTTATCTGGCAGAGTTGCCATTGCTTCCTCACTTAAAAACGAAAGGGCGAGGCATGCCTCGCCCCTGCGGGTCGGTGCGGGTTGAAACTTAACCCAGCAAACGGTGAATACGTGTTAAACCAGCGACCAGTCGGTCCACTTCTTCTTCGCTATTATACAGAACAAACGAGGCACGACACATGGCCGGCACGTCGTAATGCTGCATTAACGGCATGGCACAGTGATGGCCGGTGCGGATCGCGATGCCATACTGGTCCAGGAAGCTGCCCACATCAAACGCATGGTGCTTGCCCAGGTTGAAAGCTATCACGCCAGCACGCTGCTGTGGGCCATAAATCACCAGATCCGGCACTGCGGCCAGTTTATCCAGTGCATAGCGCATCAGCTGCTGTTCACGCTCGGCAATCACATCCAGCCCCAGATCGCTGACCCACTTAATGGCAGCGCCCAGACCGATAATCGCCCCGGTATTGGGTGAACCCGCTTCGAAGCGCCACGGTGCCGCGGCAAAGGTGGTGCCCCTGGTCAGGCTGACGGTTGCAATCATCGCCCCGCCCCCTTCCCACGGCGGCATCTGATCCAGCAGTGCCTTACGGCCATACAGGATGCCAATGCCGGTCGGGCCATACAGCTTGTGCCCGGAGAAGACATAAAAATCGCAGTCCAGGTCCTGGACATCAACCTTGTGATGCATCACAGCCTGCGCACCGTCGATCAGCGTGACCACGCCCGCGGCTTTCGCCTGAGCGATCAGCGCTTTCACCGGATTTTCAGTCCCCAGCACGTTAGAGACCTGCGTGACCGCCAACAGGCGGGTACGACTGTCCATCAACACAGGGAGCTGAGCGAGATCCAGCTCACCGTTGGCGGTCAGCGGGATAAAGCGTACTTCAGCACCGGTGCGTTCTGCCACCATCTGCCACGGTACGATATTCGCGTGATGCTCCATCTCCGTGATAATGATGTTGTCACCGGGCTGCAACTGGCTGCCGCCCCAGCTGTTAGCAACCAGATTGATCGCTTCCGTGGTGCCTTTAACGAAGACGATCTCTTCTGCTGACGCCGCGTTAAGGAACTGCGCCGCCTGAATGCGCACATTTTCCATTTCCGTGGTGGCTTCCGCACTCAGCGTGTGAATACCGCGGTGCACGGCGGCATAGCCATGCTCATAAAAGCGACTTTCTGCATCAATCACTGACTGCGGCTTCTGCGCGCTGGCTGCACTGTCGAGATAGGCCAGCGGTTGCCCGTTGACCTCACGCGCCAACAGCGGAAACTCCGCCCGAACGCGAGCCAGGTCAAAACTCATTGCAGGCCTCCAGGGAAACGCTGCGCGATGCGCTGCATCACGGCTTCTTTCAGCATGTCATCAGAAATGGCTTCGGTTAACTCAGCGGCAAACGCATAGATAATCATGCGCTGGGCAGCGGCTTCGTCGATACCGCGCGAACGCAGATAGAACATCTGCTCTTCATCGATACGGCCGATCGTCGCACCATGACCGCATTTCACGTCATCAGCGTAAATTTCCAGCTGCGGTTTGGTATCCACTTCAGCCAGACGCCCGAGTAACAGGTTGTTGTTGCTCATCTGACCGTCAGTTTTCAACGCATACTTGGCCACTTTGATATGGCCATTAAACACGGCACGGGCACGGTCACGCACAATGGTTTTATGCAGCTGACGGCTCTGACAATGACCTTTGTTGTGCTCAAGATAGGTGCGGCTGTCACACACTTCTTTGTCCAGCGGCAGCATCAGGCTGTTGATCACCAGATCGCTGCCCTCACCTTCCAGTTTGCTGCTGGTATTGTGACGGGTCAGGCCCGCACCCAACAGGAAGCTGTGGCTCTGCACACGCACATCACGGCCCAGCATCAGGTCGTTATGGGAGAAGTGATAGCTGCTCTGATCTTCGAAGCAAAGATTGTAGTGCGTCAGCTGTGCGTTATTGCCCACATCGGCGGTGAAACGCGCCCCGGTAAAGTGCGTCGAGGCGTTCAGCGTGACGTAATGCTCAATCACCGTCGCTTCCGCCGCTTCTTCCAGCACCAGATGGTGACGATAGTGAGAGGTGTTCATCTCGCCTGCCGCACTGCCGCTGCTGATATGCAGCAGATAAAGTGGACGTGCTGCCGCTTTACCGCGTGCCAGCTGAATGGTGGTCACTTCTTCTGCCAGGCTTTCGGTCAGATGCAGGAACACTTCAGGCTGGATTGGCGTACTCAGCTCGCGACGTTCCGCAGCCTGCGTTACCTGAATAGAGAACAGGTCATACTCACTGTCACTCAGGGCAGGAGCAAAACGCCCATCCACAAACACCAGGCGCACTGCATTAATCGCCAGCGCCACGTTGTCGATAGCGCTCGCGTTCAGTTCAACAGGCTGAGGCAGCACAAACTGGTGGCCCAGCAGCTGGTCCAGCGGCGTGTATTTCCAGTTTTCCTGCTTACGCGTAGGCAAACCTAAGCGCAGCAGCTGCTGCCAGTGTTGCTGAGCCTGCAACGAGCGGCTTTCACCACGCGTTTCAAACAGGTGATGCCACTGTTGCAGCGCGTTATCACTCTTGGTCGGTAAGCCAGCCATAGCCTTGCTCCTCCAGCTGTTTAACCAGTGAAAAATCACCTGATTTCACAATTTTACCCTGATACAGCACGTGGACGAAGTCCGGTTTGATGTAGTCAAGAATACGCTGGTAGTGCGTGACGATGATGAATGAACGTTTGCCATCGCGCAGGTTGTTAACACCGTTTGCCACGATTTTCAGGGCATCGATATCCAGACCGGAATCCGTTTCATCCAGGATGCACAGATCCGGCTCCAGCGCCGCCATCTGCAAAATGTCATTACGCTTTTTCTCACCGCCGGAGAAACCGACATTGACGGAACGAGTCAGCAGATCTTCAGGCATTTTCAGCAGCTGGATTTTATCTTCAATGAAGTCCTGGAAATCAAAACGGTCCAGCGCTTCCTGTTCACGGTATTTGCGCACCGCGTTCACAGAGGCTTGCAGGAAGAACTGATTACTGACGCCAGGGATCTCAACCGGGTACTGGAAAGCCATAAAGATGCCTTCACCGGCGCGATCTTCCGGGGCCAGTTCCAGCAGGTTTTTACCTTTAAACTCCACGGAGCCGCCGGTGACTTCATAGTCTTCACGCCCTGCCAGAGTAGCAGAAAGGGTACTTTTCCCTGAGCCGTTTGGCCCCATGATGGCGTGAACTTCGCCGGGTTTGATTTCAAGATCCAATCCACGCAGGATAGCTTTGTCTTCAACGCTTACCTGTAAATCTTTGATGCTTAACATAAGGTTTCCTTCGTAGTGCTTTCCAGCACCATATCAATGCTGTGCGTGGGTTAGCCCACGCTGTGTTCGAGGCTGATGGCCAACAGTTTCTGCGCTTCCACTGCAAATTCCAGCGGCAGCTCTGAGAAGACATCCTTGCAGAAACCGTTAACAATCATAGAAATCGCATCGTCTTCGCTGATCCCGCGTTGCAGGCAATAGAAAAGCTGGTCTTCGCCAATACGTGATGTGGTGGCCTCATGCTCTAACTGTGCGGTGTTATTACGCACTTCCACATACGGGAAGGTGTGCGCACCACATTCAGCACCAATCAGCATCGAGTCACACTGAGTAAAGTTACGCGCATTGGTCGCGGTTGGCATGATTTTCACCAGACCGCGATAGGTATTCTGGCTGGTGCCGGCAGAGATCCCTTTGGAGATGATGGTCGATTTGGTGTTTTTACCAATGTGGATCATCTTGGTGCCGGTATCCGCCTGCTGGCGTCCACTGGTCAGCGCCACGGAGAAGAACTCACCAATAGAGTTATCGCCGCGCAGGATCACACTCGGGTATTTCCAGGTGATCGCAGACCCCGTTTCAGACTGTGTCCAGGACATCTTGCTGTTCGCCCCTTCACACAGTGCACGCTTGGTCACAAAGTTGAGGATACCGCCCTCGGAGTCGCCGCCGGAGAACCAGTTTTGCACCGTGGAGTATTTCACTTCAGCATCTTTGTGGATGATCACTTCCACCACCGCCGCATGCAGCTGGTAGGTGTCGCGGACCGGAGCAGAACAGCCTTCAATGTAGCTCACGTAACTGCCTTCATCGGCAATCAAAATGGTGCGTTCGAACTGGCCGGTTTTCGCCGCGTTAATGCGGAAATAGGTCGACAGCTCCATCGGGCAGCGCACCCCTTTCGGGATGTACACAAAAGTACCGTCAGAGGCGACAGCCGAGTTCAACGCAGCAAAGAAGTTGTCATTTGCCGGAACAACGGTGCCCAGGTACTGTTGCACCAGTTCCGGGTACTCGTGGATAGCTTCACCGAACGAACAGAAGATAATCCCCTCTTTCGACAGCTTTTCGCGATAGGTGGTCGACACGGAAACGGAGTCAAAGATCGCGTCTACGGCCACTTCCTGGCCTTCACGTACCGGTACGCCTAACTGTTTAAAGGCGTCTTCCACTTCCTGCGTCAGGTAGTTTGGCGCATCGGTTGAAGCCTGCGTGGCGCCAGGCTCTGAGGCACAGCTGTCATCGCAGTTGCCGCAGGACGGCGCGGAGTAGTAGCTGTAATCCTGATAATCCAGCTTTTTGTAGTTGGCTTTCAGCCAGTGTGGCTCTTCCATTTCAAGCCACGCAGCAAATGCCTTCAGGCGGAATTCCAGCATCCACTCAGGTTCATTACGTTTAGCCGAGATTGCGCGCACCACATCTTCATTGATGCCGTGCTCGAACTCTTCGGTTTGCAGTTGGGTAAAGAAGCCTTCTTTGTAGTTCTGAGGGCTGCCTTCCCAAACCTGTACATCGTCAGATGCTTCAGTATTACGAGACATAGGGTTCACTCAACGCCAAAGCTCTCACCACAGCCGCAGGCGTGTTGAGCTTTAGGGTTATTAAATTTGAAAATCTGATTCAGGCCTTCGCGGACGAAATCAACTTCCGTACCATCGATATAGGGCATCGCCTGCAGGGGCACGAATAACAACGCACCGTTATGGCTGAACACCAAATCATCCGCCGCCGATTCTTTCGCCATATCCATGGTGTAACCAAACCCGGCACAGCCAGAGGTTTTGACACCCAGCTTCAGGCCCTTAATCTCAGGGTCGCCTGCGGCCAGATTGATGATTTGTTTTGCTGCGCTGTCAGTGAGCGTCAGCCCTTTCCAGATGAAGTCATCTGGAGAAAAAGTGGCAGGATTTGCTGATTGCATAATTTACCTCGCGATACGATAGCCCTTCGGGCTAGTGCCCCTATGTTAGTGATTACCAGAATCACTTCAACCTCTTGTTTTGCAGGGATAAAGGCCAAAAGGTGCTTTTAGGTGGCTCTTGACTAAGTTTAGACCCTGTAAAACAGATTGCGCTCTGCCTGAAAGACGCATCGTCTCAAAAGATAAGCGTTTGAAAATAAGATGTTTATATTTTGTTATCTAAAACAAATACTTTACCTAATTCATTCTAGCTATTCACAGCGCCGCGGTTATCGTTATCACCGATTTTTCTAACAGGTGATGTATATCAATAAAAAATCCCACGTTACGATTGAATAATATCGCAGTTATTATATGATAATGATTATCATTAGCGCGACTGGAGCCCGTAATGAATCTGTCGATGAATGCATGGCTGCAACATAAAATTGATGAGTACACGTTTTCCGTTCGTGATATCACCGTCGACTTTTACATGGCGCAGGCTAAGTTAAACCGGCCCGGGTGTTCCATTGAACAACTGCGTAAGTTCAATGATACCTGCCTCGACATGGCCGAACTCTGCCAGCTAAATGGCGACGATCAGAGCTATCTTCACGCGATGGGAAAACTCCATCAACGACTGGTTGTTGAGCTGAGCAACACCGCCCGCGAACGGCTGTTTCGGATGCAAGCCTGGCAACTGGCGCGCCACTCCCTGAGTCGCCTTTGTCATCAGCTGGCAATGAATGGCGAATGGGATAAAGCGACCGTGTTGCAAAGCGAATTCGTTAAGCACGCGTCGTGGATAATGTAATCTTCAGAGTATTATACCGCGTGCCAGTGATGCGAAAAACCCCGCATTAAACGGGGTTATCGGTCAAATCACAGCAGTAGTGAGGCGGGACGTACAGCACAAGCGGTTATTGTTGTCGAAAATTTCTATTTGCCATACCTGGTGGCGCCGTCCAAGATGCACAGAATGACAAACGCCCCGCACCTCGCCTTCCCGCGCAGACCGCAGATGATTCGCGTTGATCTCCAGCCCAACCACCCGCTGTTCACCCTCGGTGCAGAGGTAGCCAGCCATTGACCCCAGCGTCTCCGCCAGCACCACCGAGGCTCCGCCGTGCAACAGGCCAAACGGCTGGCGCGTACGCTGATCCACCGGCATCACCGCTTCGATGTAATCCTCCGCCAGCTGCGTAAAACGGATGCCGATATGCTCCACCATCGTCTCTTTACTGCGCAGGTTTAACTGCTCAAGCGTGGCTTCACGCCGCCATATTGCCATTACAGGATCTCCAGTAATGCCTGCAGAGGATGACGTATACCGCTACCTTCAATACGTTTGACCTGACTGCGGCAGGAATAGCCGGTCGACAGACAGCGCTGACGCGGCAGTTTTTGCAGGGCATTTTGCCAGGAGAGCGCATAAATCCCCAGCGAGTTTTCCAGATTTTTTGCTTCATGCCCGTAAGTTCCGGCCATGCCGCAGCAACCCACGCTGACATTTTCCAGTCTGGCGCCAAAGCGGGCAAAGATCGTTTCCCACTGTTTAACCGACCCCGGTAACGCAGTCACCTCGGTGCAGTGACCAAACAGATACCAGGCTTCACCTTGCGCGGTGGGCTGAGCGTCACGCGTGGCCAGCGCCGTTTGCAGCCATTCGTGCACCAGCTGCACATGGAAGTCGCCACGTTTATCGCCCAACACCTGGCTGTACTCGTCGCGGTAGCAGAGCACCAGCGCCGGATCGACCCCCACCAGTGGCATATTCAACTGCGCCACACGATTAAGGAAATCGGCAGTTTTCTGCGCCGTGCGCGCAAACTGTTGCAGGAAGCCCTTAATATGCTGCGCTTTACCGTTCGGCGAGAACGGCAGCACCACCGCGGTGAAGCCCAGCCGCTCAATCAACTGTACAAAATCGGCCACCAGCTGTGCTTCGTAGTAACTGGTAAACGGGTCCTGCACCACCAGCACGCACTGCGCACGCTGCTCAGCACTCATCTGCTCAAGGTCTTCCAGCGTGGTGCCCGATGCACGATGCCCGGCCAGCTGCTGCTTCAGCGTCGGTGATGATAACAACGGCAGATCGACCATGCCGATATGGCGCTTGCTGAGTGACTTGACCCACGGCTGACGCAGGAAGAAGTTGAAGGTCTTCGGCGCTTTTGCCATCAGCGGCGCATAGCTCTCTACTGTGGCCACCAGATAGTCGCTGGCCGGGCGCAGATAGCGCGTGTGGTAGAGCTGCAAAAAGCGCGAACGGAAACCGGGAACATCAATTTTAATCGGGCACTGGGTTGAACAGGCTTTACAGGCCAGGCAACCTGACATCGCGTCTTTCACCTCGTGGGAGAAATCATACTGCCCGCGTTTGGCCTGCCAGCTATTGCGAGTACGCTGGATCATCCCACGCAGGCTGATCCCTTTCGATGGCAATTGCTGCTCCAGCACCAGCGGATCAACGCCCTGCTCAGCCAGCAGGCGCAGCCATTCGCGCGTCAGCGTGGCACGCCCTTTCGGCGAATGCATACGGTTGCTGGTGATCTTCATTGACGGACACATCGGGCTTTTCACGTCGAAGTTAAAGCATAAGCCGTTGCCGTTACACTCCATCGCGCCACGCCAGTCGGTACGCACGTTAACCGGGATTTGACGATCGTAGGTGCCGCGTTTCAGCGCATCCACTTTCAGCATCGGGTCATCCACGCCCAGCGGTGCACAGATTTTACCCGGATTCAGGCGGTTGGCCGGGTCGAAGGCCGCTTTAATGCGGCGCAATTCGTTATACAGCACGTCCCCAAAGAACGCCGGACTGTACTCTGCGCGGAATCCTTTCCCATGCTCACCCCACAGCAGACCGCCGTATCGTGCCGTCAGGGCTACAACTTCATCAGAGATCTGCTTCATCAGCATCTCCTGCTGCGGGTCACACATATCCAGCGCGGGGCGCACATGCAGTACACCGGCATCAACATGGCCAAACATGCCATAGCTGAGGTTATGTCCGTCGAGCAGCGCGCGGAAATCGACAATATAGTCCGCAAGGTTCTGCGGCGGCACGCAGGTGTCTTCCACAAACGGAATGGGTTTGGCACGCCCTTTGGCGTTCCCCAGCAGCCCCACGGCTTTTTTACGCATCCCGTAGATGCGCTCAATACCGGAGACATCATCACAGAGCTGGTAGCCAATCACCCCGCCCTCACGCTGTGACATTAAGGTTTCAAGGCGCTGGCATAGCGATTCCACCTGGCCGTCGATCAGCGCTTTATCGTTGCCAGCGAACTCCACCATGTTCAGGCCCAGCATCTCTTTGTCGGGAACGTCGGTAATCAGTTCGCTAACCGAGTGCCAGACAATGTCTTCACGCGCCAGGTTCAGCACCTTCGAATCGACGGTTTCGACCGACAGGGCTTTGGCTTCGACCATAAACGGCGCATTGCGCAGCGCGGAGTCAAAGGAGTCATATTTAATGTTCACCAGCCGCCGCACTTTCGGGATCGGGGTGATATCCAGGGTCGCTTCAGCGATAAACGCCAGCGTACCTTCAGCACCGCAGAGAATGCGCGTCAGATCGAGCTGTTGCAGATCGTCACTCAACACATGGCGCAGATCGTAACCCGTGAGGAAACGGTTAAGTTTTGGGAATTTGTCGATAATCAGATCGCGCTGCTGACGACAGCGGTCCAGCACCACACGGTAGATATTGCCTTCCGCGCTGGGCGCCTGCGCGCGGCGTTCCGCTTCGCTGACGGGCATTGCATACGTATCCAGCACCTCGCCCCCCAGCAGGACAGCTTTCAGGCCCAATACATGGTCGGACGTTTTACCGTACACCAGCGATCCCTGGCCGGAAGCATCGGTGTTAATCATGCCGCCAAGCGTGGCGCGGTTACTGGTGGAGAGTTCCGGGGAGAAGAAGTAGCCAAAGGGTTTCAGGTAATCATTGAGCTGATCTTTTATGACGCCAGCTTCAACCTTTACCCACCCCTCTTCGACGTTGATATCCAGAATGCGCTTCATATGGCGCGACATATCCACCACAATGCCCTGGTTCAGTGACTGACCATTGGTGCCGGTGCCGCCACCGCGTGGCGCAAAGATCAGGGATTCGAAGCGTTTGTCTGCCGCAAGGCGCGCAATCAGCGCCACATCCGCCGTGGAACGGGGGAAAATAACCGCATCAGGCAACAGTTGATAGATGCTGTTGTCGGTGGACATAATCAGGCGGTCGGCATAGCTTGTCGCTGTATCGCCAGTAAAACCATCCTGTTTTAAGGAATCCAAAAAACTCAGCACCAACGGAACAAGACCCGGTGCCTGGGAAATCTGTGGGATCATTATCGGGTGACCAAAAAGTTATGTGAATCGTTTGCGTTGCTCAAATAGCGCAGTTATCCGTTTTATCACATTTTTTTATGACCTGCCGTTATTTCAAAAAACGAATTAAAAGCATAACCTGTTGTTTCTGTCGCTAAATCGTTTCATACATCATGATTTAAACGTCAGGGTTAGCGTAACCGATGCGCCTGCACTGATTTTAAGAGATAAATCGCATTTTACTTGAGGTCATTGTTAATCGATGAAGAACGCGCAAAAAGGTTGGGACTTACCGCAAATTGTGTTTTCACTGCTGTTTATCAGCCTGACGATTGTCGCGTGTTTCTGGGTGGTTCAGCCGTTTATTCTGGGGTTTGCCTGGGCCAGCATGGTGGTGATTGCCACCTGGCCATTAATGATCAAAATTCAGGGCTTACTGTGGGGCCGCCGTGGGCTGGCGGTGCTGGTTATGACGCTGCTGCTGATTCTGGTGTTTATTATTCCTGTTGCCGTACTGGTCAATAGCCTGATTGAAAACATCACCCCGCTGCTTGCCTGGCTCAGTTCGGGTCATTTGCAAATGCCGGATCTGCACTGGCTACGCAGCATCCCACTCGTTGGCAGAAAGCTCTATTCGGCTTATCACAATCTGTTAGCGGGCGGCGGCTCGGCGTTGATTACGCAGGTACAGCCTTATATTGGCCGCACCACCGGGTTCTTCTTTGCTCAGGCAGGCCATTTTGGTCGCTTTATGATGCATCTCGGTTTGATGCTGCTGTTTGCCGTGCTGCTGTTCTGGCGTGGAGAACAGGTGGGGCACGGTATTCGTCATTTCGCCTTCCGCCTGGCCTCTCGCCGCGGGGATGCTGCCGTGCTGTTGGCCGGTCAGGCCATCCGGGCGGTCGCCCTTGGCGTGGTTGTCACCGCGTTAGTGCAGGGCGTGTTGGGAGGGATTGGACTGGCAATCTCCGGTATTCCTTATGCCACCATCCTGACGGTACTGATGATTCTCTCCTGCCTGGTTCAGCTTGGTCCGTTGATTGTGCTGGTACCAGCTATCATCTGGCTCTACTGGAGCGGAGACACGACCTGGGGCACGGTCCTGTTAGTCTGGAGCTGCGTGGTAGGCACTCTGGACAACGTGCTGCGACCGATGCTGATCCGCATGGGTGCCGATTTACCGATGATCCTTATTCTGTCAGGCGTAATTGGTGGCCTGATTGCCTTTGGGATGATCGGTCTGTTCATTGGCCCGGTGGTACTGGCCGTCTCTTACCGTCTTGTTTCTGTCTGGGTACATGAAGCACCGGCACCGGAAGAAGATCCGCTGGCGGTGGTTGAAGAACTCGCCGAAATTGAAGCAGAAGCGCACCAGCCGAAAGCATAATCCCCTCCTGGTTTGCGGTCAGTTCGCTGGCTGCAAACATTAATGTATGGAATATTTCCTCATCATAAAGCCTGAACTTCATTAATAAAATTTATCACTAAACCCCGCCTTTCACGCGTTTCGGCCCTCCCATCACTAAATAGCTGATATTTTACTCACCAATTTGTGTTAAAAATCGCTATTCGCACCGGGAAATATTATGAATTTTAAACTAATAAGATGATTCTTAAAGACGCCATAAACGCGGTTGCATAGTATAGGTATCAAGTTTGAAACCAGCCCACTGGTTTCTGAACAATGTTATTTCCCTGAGTAAAGAATTGCTGTGTGTAGTCTTTGCCCATCCACTGTGATGGGCTTTTTTTTGTCTGCAATTTGGCATAAAAAAAAGGATAACCGCAAAGCGATTATCCCGATGATCAATACCGGGCGCGGCATGCCACGCCCCTACGATTGACGTTTACTTCTTCAACTCAGCCAGGCTCAACCACGTCTGTACCACGGTATCCGGGTTCAGTGACAGACTGTCAATGCCCTCCTCCATCAGCCAGGCAGCAAAGTCCTCGTGATCGGAAGGGCCTTGCCCACAAATACCCACGTATTTCCCCTGCTTCTTCGCCGCGCGGATCGCCATCGACAACAGCGCTTTCACAGCATCGTTACGCTCGTCAAACAGCTCAGATACCACACCGGAGTCGCGGTCCAGCCCCAGCGCCAGCTGGGTCATATCGTTGGAGCCAATAGAGAAGCCGTCAAAATATTGCAGGAACTCGTCGGCCAGCAGCGCATTGGACGGGATTTCACACATCATAATGATCTTCAACCCGTTCTCACCGCGCTTCAGCCCCTGACGCTCCAGTTCCTCAACCACGGCTTTCGCCTGTGCCACCGTACGCACAAACGGCACCATGATCTCAACGTTGGTCAGCCCCATATCGTTGCGTACCCGTTTGACCGCAGCACACTCCAGGGCAAAGCAGTCACGGAAGCTGTCCGCCACATAGCGACCGGCACCACGGAAACCGAGCATCGGATTCTCTTCTTCAGGTTCATAACGTTCGCCACCGACCAGATTGGCGTATTCGTTAGTTTTGAAGTCAGAAAGGCGCACAATGACGCGTTTTGGCGCAAAAGCAGCACCCAGCGTGGCAATCCCCTCGGTCAGGCGACCAATGTAGAACTCGAGCGGATCGTCAAACCCTTTCATCATCGCGCGGATCTGCTTCTGCAACTCCGGCGTCTGCTGGTCAAACTCCAGCAGTGCCTTCGGATGCACGCCGATCATACGGTTGATGATGAACTCAAGGCGCGCAAGTCCTACCCCTTCATTCGGCAGACAGGCAAAATCAAACGCACGATCGGGGTTGCCGACGTTCATCATGATTTTCAGCGGCAGCGACGGCATTTCATCAACCTGCGAGCTTTTAACCTCGAAGTCGAGCAGGTCGTCATAGACGTAGCCAGTATCACCTTCCGCACAGGACACGGTCACTTTGTGCCCGTCTTTCAGAATGTCGGTGGCATTACCGCAACCGACAACCGCCGGGATCCCCAGTTCACGGGCAATAATCGCTGCATGGCAGGTACGTCCACCGCGATTGGTGACAATCGCAGAGGCCTTTTTCATGATCGGTTCCCAGTCCGGGTCGGTCATGTCGGTGACCAGCACGTCCCCTTTTTCAATGCGGTTCATTTCGCTGATGTCATGAATGACTTTCACTTCACCGGCACCGATACGGTGACCGATGGCGCGGCCTTCAACCACCACCTTACCTTTACCCTGGAGCGTATAACGCTCCATCACTGAACCGTTAGAACGCACGGTTTCCGGGCGGGCCTGTACGATAAACAGCTTACCGGTATGACCGTCCTTCGCCCACTCAATGTCCATCGGGCGCTGATAGTGTTTCTCAATCTGTACGGCCTGCGCCGCCAGGGCTTCCACTTCTTTATCCGTCAGGGAGAAACGGTCGCGCTCCGCTTCGGGCACGTCTTCGATCCTGACCTGCTCGCCATGCTCCTGCGAATCGGCGTAAACCATACGGATTTTTTTCGAGCCCATATTACGGCGCACAATCGACGGGCGACCTGCGGCCAGCGTCGGTTTGTGTACGTAGAACTCATCCGGGTTAACCGCACCCTGCACAACCATCTCACCCAGGCCAAACGCAGAGGTAATAAACACCACCTGATCAAAGCCTGATTCGGTATCAATGGTAAACATCACTCCGGAGGACGCGAGGTCAGATCGCACCATCCGCTGCACTCCGGCAGAGAGCGCAACACCACGGTGATCGTAACCCTGATGCACCCGGTAGGAGATCGCGCGGTCATTAAACAGGGATGCATAGACATGCTTCACAGCCACCAGCACCGCATCGTATCCCTGTACATTCAGGAAGGTTTCCTGCTGCCCGGCGAAAGAGGCATCCGGCATATCTTCCGCTGTTGCGGACGAACGCACCGCAAACGAGGCTTCAGCATCATCGGCCGACAGCTGGTTGTATGCTTCGTGTATCGCCTGCTCCAGCTCCGGCGTAAACGGCGTTTCTACCACCCACTGGCGGATCTGTTTACCCGCCTTCGCCAGCTCATCAACATCATCAATATCGGTCTTATCCAGCAGATCATAGATACGCTGATTGACGCCGCTTTGGTCGAGGAACAGGTTGAACGCTTCCGAGGTTGTCGCAAATCCGTTTGGCACAGAAACGCCCAACGATGACAAGTTAGTAATCATTTCACCCAGAGAGGCATTTTTGCCCCCCACCCGATCCACATCGTTCATGCCAAGCTGGTTATACCAGAGCACTAGCGGCAATTGGCCTTTATTGGACATTGAAGCAATCCTTGTAAGATTTAATTAAAAACATGAGGAGTACAGTAATGCTTCTTGAGACTGGCACAGTTGAGACGAATTGATAAAGTGTTGAATCGTTCAAGCAGATGATTTTTTTATTTTTAAGATTTCTCCGCGTCACAAAACAATGTTGCGCAACAAGGAAAATAATCAATATACAATTAAAATCAAAGAGTTAAAAACATTCTCAACATTAAAGGCTATCAGCACTTGCGCAACAAAAAAGGATTCCCTATTAGAATGATTTTAATTAAAAGGGCGATAAAGACGAATACTAAACAGAAACGCCATTTCACATCATGCTAAAAGTGCGATTTATCTGACTTTATAAAAATGAAAAGTTCAGATCATTAAATAATGGTTTTTTTATTTTGTTTTGCAGCCTCAGTCACGATTTGCTTTATCAGTGCAGATTAATTTAGTCTGCACTGCATACCCGCCAGCGGAGATAAAATGGACGTGAACGTCGAACGTAGTGTTTTTTATATTTCAGATGGTACGGCCATCACTGCCGAAGTGTTGGGTCATGCGGTGCTGTCACAGTTTCCGGTGGCAACGCAGAGTGTCACCCTGCCTTTTGTGGAAAACGTGCAGCGCGCTCAGGCCGTGAAAGCACAGATAAACGCGCTGTATCAGCAAAGCGGCGTGCGCCCGCTGGTGTTTATTTCGGTGGTCACCCCGGAGATCCGCGAGATCATTTTGCAGAGCGATGGCTTCTGTCAGGACATTGTCCAGTCGCTTGTCGCCCCGCTCCAGCAGGAGTTGGGCGTCGATCCTGCGCCTGTGGCGAACCGTACGCACGGTCTGACCGCCAGTAACCTCGGTAAATATGATGCACGTATCGCCGCAATTGATTACACGCTGGCTCATGACGACGGCATCTCGCTGCGCGGACTCGAAGATGCGCAGGTGATCCTGCTGGGCGTCTCGCGCTGCGGCAAAACCCCCACCAGCCTCTATCTCGCCATGCAGTTCGGCATTCGCGCGGCTAACTATCCGTTTATCGCGGATGATATGGATAACCTGAAACTGCCCCCGGCGTTAAAACCCTTCCAGAATAAACTGTTCGGGTTAACCATTGACCCGGAACGTCTGGCCGCTATTCGTCAGGAGCGAGCAGAAAACACCCGGTATGCCTCAATGCGTCAGTGTCGGCTGGAAGTGGGCGAAGTCGAAGCGCTGTTCCGTACCAACCAAATCCGCTACCTCAACAGTACTAATTATTCGGTGGAAGAGATTGCCACCAAAATCCTCGATATCATGGGTCTTACGCGCCGTATGTACTGATTTTTCCATTTTCGGCTTTCTTGCAGGGAGCCGGAAATGCGATTCCCCTGCTGTTTTGCGGTTGAAATCATCACGGTTTGGTTTAAGGTGAACGCCATTACTTCCCGGTATTCCTGCCGTTGTGAAGACAAAATTTTAGAGATCCCCATGAACAAAACAGATGAACTGCGGACCGCGCGCATCGACAGCTTAGTGACGCCTGCAGAACTGCAGGAACGGCTGCCAATCACGCCTGCCATTATCGATAACGTGACAGCGTCACGCAAACGCATCGCCCGTATTCTCTCCGGTGAAGATCCGCGCCTGCTGGTCGTGGTCGGCCCCTGCTCGCTGCATGACCCGGTTGCCGCCCTGGAATACGCAGAACGTCTGAACGCGCTGCGTGAGAAATACCATTCTCGTCTGGAAATTGTGATGCGCGCCTATTTTGAAAAACCGCGCACGGTAGTCGGTTGGAAGGGGCTGATTTCTGACCCCGATCTCGACGGCAGTTTCCGCATCAATCACGGGCTGACGGTGGCGCGCAAGCTGCTGCTGGATATCAATGCGCTGGGCATGCCGACGGCGACTGAATTTCTCGATATGGTGATCGGGCAGTTTATTGCAGATCTGATCAGCTGGGGTGCTATCGGTGCGCGCACCACGGAAAGCCAGATCCACCGCGAAATGGCCTCAGCTCTCTCCTGCCCGGTAGGCTTTAAAAACGGCACCGATGGCAATATCCGCATCGCCGTGGATGCCATCCGCGCTGCCCGCGTCAGCCATATGTTCCTGTCGCCGGATAAACGCGGCCAGATGACCATCTATCAGACCAGCGGCAATCCTTCCGGGCATATCATTATGCGCGGCGGCAAAACGCCAAACTACCATCCGGCGGATATTGCCGACGCAGCCGCCCACCTGCGGGAGTTCCATCTGCCGGAGCAACTGGTGATCGACTTCAGCCACGGAAACTGTCTGAAGCAGCATCGCTTGCAGAAAGAGGTTTCCACCAGCGTATCGCAGCAGATCCGCGACGGCTCGCGCGCGATTGCGGGTGTGATGATTGAAAGCTTCCTGCAGGAAGGCACGCAGAAAGTGACGCCGGAAACGCCGCTGATTTATGGCCAGTCCATCACCGATCCCTGCCTTGGATGGGACGACACAGCCAGCGTCTTGCAACAGCTGGCGGATGCTGTCGACAGCCGCTTCTGACACCTCGGGCTGGCCTGCAACGGGTCGGCCTTCTCCCTTTTATGCCATTCTTTAAATGCAAACTGTTGCCTGAAGGTTAATTTCTGCTTGCACAAGACCACCTTTCATTGATAATGATTATCATTCTGATAATAAATACCCTTTCCTGTTAGCGGCTTCCGCGAGGACAACAGCAATGACTGCGCACTATCAACATTACAGCGAATTAAAAGAACAGCATCCGAAGAAATATGCACGCGATCTGGCCGCGTTGATGGGGATCAGTGAAGCAGAACTGACCGCCGCGCGTGCCGGCCATCAGGCGCAGCCACTGCGTCCTGCCATGCGTGAACTGCTGCACGCGCTGGAAGCCGTGGGGGAAACCAAATGCATTACCCGCAACGAATACGCCGTACACGAACACCTGGGCATCTTTAGCAATATCCATATCAATGATCATGCCGGTATCGTGCTGAATCCACGCGCGCTGGATCTGCGTGTGTTCGTCAATCAGTGGGCCAGCGTTTTCCACCTGCAGGAGATGACCGGCCACGGTGAACGTCAGAGTATTCAGTTCTTCGACCAGCACGGTGATGCGGTACTGAAAGTCTATGCCACCGAAAACACCCACTCTGACGCCTGGCAGCAGCTGATCGCGGACTACCGGGCAGAACCTGCCGCCTCATTCAGTGTGACCCCGGCTACGCCTGCCGCCTTTGCCGATGAGATCGACGGCACCACGCTGGAAACGGAATGGCGGGCGATGACCGACGTCCATCAGTTCTTCCGCCTGCTGAAAAAGCATAACGCCTCTCGCCAGCAGGCTTTCCACGCGGTCAGCGACGATCTGGCGCAGCAGGTCAGCAATCAGTCTCTGGCCACGCTGCTGGAAACGGTCCGTCAGGATGGCAACGACATTATGATTTTCGTGGGCAACCGCGCCTGTGTGCAGATCTTCACCGGTCAGATTGAAAAACTGATGCCGATGCACGGCTGGCTGAACATCTTCAACCCGGCTTTCACCCTGCATTTGCAGGATCAGCTGATTGCAGAGAGCTGGATCACCCGTAAACCGACCGCTGACGGCATTGTCACCAGCCTGGAACTGTTTGCGGCCGACGGCACGCAGATTGCCCAGCTGTACGGCCAGCGCAGCGAAGGCCAGCCGGAGCAGACTCAGTGGCGCGAGCAGTTAACAGCTCTCAGCGCGGAAGGGGCCGCCGTATGAAATCCCGTTTCCTCGCTCTGATTGCTCTGCCGCTGGCACTCCACGCCGCCGCCGCTGAGCGTGTCATCAGTATCGGTGGCGATGTCACTCAGATTATCTATGCGCTGGATGCGCAGCATGATCTGGTGGCACGTGACAGTACCAGCCTGCATCCTGAAGTGGTCAAAAAGCTGCCTGATGTTGGCTATATGCGCCAGCTAAATGCCGAGGGCATTCTGGCCCTGAAGCCAACGCTGGTTCTCGCCAGTGAGCTGGCAAAACCGGCGCTGGCGCTGCAACAGGTTGAGCAGAATGGCGTGAAGGTGGTGGATGTCACCGGTAAGACGGACATTTCAGCCATCAATGAAAAGATCCAGACGATTGCCACCACCCTGCACCGTGAGGAAGCCGGCAAGGCGTTACAGGAAAAAGTCCGCAAGCAGTTAGCCAGCGTGCCGACGACCCCTCTGCCCGTCAAGGTGCTGTTTATTCTGGCACATCAGGGCATGGGAACGATGGGTGCCGGGCGCGATACCTCCGCTGATGCGGCGATCCGCGCAGCCGGTCTGCAAAATGCCATGTCCGGTATTCAGCGTTATCAACCGCTGTCCCAGGAAGGGGTGATCGCCAGTGCTCCGCAGCTGATTGTGGCAACGCGTGACGGCATCCGTACGCTGGGTGGTGAAGAGAATCTGTGGAAATTGCCCGGTATCGCATTAACGCCGGCAGGTAAAAATCAGCAGTTGCTGGTGGTGGATGATATGGCGCTGCTGGGCTTTGGCATTGATACACCTGCCGCGATCCTGAAACTGCGCCAGACTGCGGAAAGCCTGAAATGATGTCAGCGCGATCCCTGCGCTGGCTTGCCGCTTTAACACTGTTATTGCTGGTTCTGGGTGTCAGCGCCGCCAACATCGGCGCGATGCATTTGTCGCTGCCGATGCTGTGGGATGCAGGCCGGGACAGCAGCCTGTGGCAGATCTGGTTCACGATCCGCCTGCCGCGCGTGTTGCTGGCGGTGATTGTGGGCGGTGCACTGGCACTCTCCGGCTGTGTAATGCAGGGATTGTTCCGCAATCCGCTGGCGGACCCCGGTTTACTGGGGATCAGCTGCGGTGCCGCGCTGGCAGTAGCGATTTCCATTGTGCTCTCCGTCTCGCTGCCCGGCGTGCTGAAACTTTACCAGCCGCTGTTCGCGGCCTTTATTGGCAGCCTGGCGGTGACGCTGGTGATCTTCCTGCTCAGTCGGCAAGGTCAGACGGGACTGAGCCGCCTGCTGCTGGTCGGGATCGCGATTAACGCACTGTGCAGCGCAGCGATCGGCGTATTGTCATGGATGAGTAACGATCAACAACTGCGTCAGCTGTCGTTATGGGCAATGGGCAGCCTCGGCCAGGCCCAGTGGCCTGTTGTGCTGGTCTGCGCCTCTGTGGTCCTGCCCTGCATGGTACTGGTACAACGTCTGGCCACGCGTCTTAACCTGCTGCAACTCGGTGAAGAAGAGGCGCATTACCTCGGCGTCGATGTGCCACGTACCCAGCGCTATTTACTGGTGCTGAGTGCGTTTCTTGTGGCGTCGGCTGTGGCGGTCAGTGGCGTGATCGGTTTTATTGGCCTGGTAATACCGCATCTGATGCGTTTCTGCCTCGGTGGCGATCACCGTTGGTTGCTGCCCTCTTCGCTGTTAAGCGGTGCCGCCCTGCTGCTGCTGGCCGATACCCTGGCACGGACCTTAGTGGCCCCGGCAGAGATGCCGGTTGGGCTGTTGACCAGTCTGATTGGCGGCCCCTGGTTCCTGTGGCTGATCCTGCGCCGTCGTGGAGGTCTCAATGGCTGATGCCCTGACCGCCAGTGGACTGAGCTATCAGCTGGGTACCCGCTGGCTGATAGATGATATTTCACTGACACTGCGCCCCGGCGAACTGGTGTCCCTGATTGGCCCGAACGGCGCGGGTAAATCCACGCTGCTGAGGCTGCTTACCGGGTTTCTGACGCCGCAGCGCGGCAGCTGTGTATTGAATGACCGGCCGCTGGCCGAGTGGTCTGCTGCACGGCTTTCGCAGCAGCGCGCAGTGATGCGCCAGCAAAGCAGCATGGCATTTCCGCTCAGTGTAGGGGATGTGGTGGCAATGGGCCGCGCGCCCTGGCCTGGATCGGCGCAGCCGGTGGTGAAGAAAGTGATGGCCCTGACGGGCTGTGACGGACTGGCGGAACGCGACTATTTGCAGCTTTCCGGCGGTGAACAGCAGCGGGTGCAGCTTGCCCGCGCGCTGGCGCAGCTGTGGCGTCAGGATGGCCCGCAGGGCTGGTTGTTCCTCGATGAACCCACTTCAGCGCTGGATCTCTACCACCAGCAGCATCTGTTGCGCTTGCTATCGCAACTCACTCAACAGTATCCGCTCAGCGTCTGTTGCGTCCTGCACGATCTCAACCTCGCCTCTTTATGGTCCGATCGTGTAATGCTACTTGCCGGGGGGAAACTGGTGGCCGAGGGCAGCCCGGCAGAGGTGCTGGATGAGGCCACACTGACGCGCTGGTATCACGCCGATGTGATGGTCCACCCTCATCTTATTGAGGGTGTGCCTCAGGTGGCGCTGCGCCGCTAGCTGGAACAGCTCACTTCCAGTTTTTTACCCCAGTCAGGCGGACGACGCGTCAGATCAGCAAACTCTGGCGCATCGTCAAACGGCCGCAACAGTGCCTGATGGAGGCGTGAAAGCACGCTGACATCGTCCTGTTCCGCCGGTTCTATCGCCTGCTGTGCCAGATAATTGCGCAGCACCAGCGCCGGGTTTGCCTGTTTCATGGCTTGCTGGCGCTGCTCATCACTCTGCTCATCCTGCAACAGACGCTGACGATAGACGTTGTACCAGCTATCAAACGCCTCGCGGTCAATAAACTCATCACGCAGCGGCGAACGCGACTGCTGCTGCTCCACGGCGCTCAGCTGACGGAAGGTTCGCGTGTAATCGCTGTTCTCTTTTGTCATCAGTGACAGCAGCCCGGTCAGAATATCATTGTCGTCTTTCCCGGCCGTCAGCAGCCCCAGTTTGGCGCGCATTTTTTCACCCCAGCAGCGCATCAGCTCAGTTTCATACAGCGCCAGCGCCTGCTTCAGCTGTTCAGTGCTCATCAACCCTGACAGCGCGTGCGCCAGACGGTTCAGGTTCCATAACCCGATCATCGGCTGATTCTCGAAGCTGTAACGCCCCTGATGGTCAGAATGGTTACAGATAAACCCGGGCTGATAATCATCAAGGAAACCGTAAGGGCCATAATCCAGCGTCAGTCCAAGAATCGACATGTTATCGGTGTTCATCACGCCGTGGGCAAAGCCTACACTCTGCCAGCCCGCAATCAGACGTGCCGTGCGCTTCACCACATCGCTAAACCACAGCAGATATTTATCCGGTTCCTGCTGCCACTGTGGCCAGTGATGACGGATCGCATAGTCTGCCAGTCGGGTGACATGATCCTGCTGACCCTGATAGTAGAAATGTTCAAAATGGCCGAAGCGCAAATGGCTTTCGGCTACGCGCAGCAGCATCGCACCCGGTTCAGCGCTCTCGCGATACACCGGTTCATCACTGGTCACCACCGTCAGTGCGCGCGACGTGGGGATCCCGAGGGCATGCATCGCTTCTGAAGCGAGGAACTCACGCAGTGTGGAACGCAGCACCGCGCGGCCATCACCCATACGGGAATACGGCGTCAACCCTGCCCCTTTCAGATGCCAGTCGAACTTGCGACCGTCAGGCAGTTGCTGTTCACCGAGCAGCAGACCGCGCCCGTCACCCAGTTGACCTGCCCAGACGCCAAACTGATGACCGCTGTAAACCTGTGCCAGAGGCTGCATGCCGTCCATGAGGGTTTCACCGCTCCACAGATCGACGTTTTCTGCGTCAAACAGGCGGCTATCCACACCCAGTTCCTGCGCCAGAGGCGCGCTGTGATAAAGCAGACGAGGATTTTTTAAGGGCGTCGGTTCAAGAGCCGTGTAAAAACCACTCAGCTCCTGGTACCAGGTATTATTGAATTGCATGGCGCCTCCATCAGTGCCAGTGGGAACATCCCCGATGACACCGCTAGTGTAGTGCGCCGCGAGGCGGGTAAACACGGAGAGTTTTCAGGGTTATTGCAACATGCGTTCCCGCAGCTGATAAGGGGGTTCCGTCAGATGAATTAGCGCCTCTTCACTGACCGGCGGGAATAGCGCGCTCTGAATGCCATCAAAAGCATAGTCACGCACCGCCTGCAACCCGATGATATCATCCACACCCTGTACGACAATCTCCTGGCAGTGAGGTTTGATATGGTCGAGGATCGCATTGATAAACGGGTGAAAAGATAAACGCTTAATATTATGTTGAATAAATCCTTTATCCAGCTTAATACGATAAAACAGATCGTCAAACACAGCTTTGGAGGTCGCTTTACCGGCACCGTAATTATTCAGACTTAAGTTAAATTTCTCACTCAGCGCTTTCAGGAAACTATTATTTCTTCCCGATGTTAAATCTGGAAAGCTTTCGCTGACCTCCAGTTCCATGCAATCCAGCTGACACATTTTTTTCAGAATAAACTCACTCTCGAGAATGGTCTCCGCCAGCGGTTTATCAATATTAATCGCCACTTTCAGGTCGTTGTCGCTAAAAAAATCGTAATGCTTTTCAATAATGTTAATTTGTTCCTGCAACAACAGGACCCGCTGCCGGTCATTTAATAGCGGTGTCAGAATCTCCTGCGGCATGGCCACGTTGGCACTCGCATGAGTAAAGTGGGTTAACATCTCAACAGACGTCAACAGCCCGCCAGGGCTGTAAACCGGGCAGAATGCTGTGTAAGTTTTATAATCAGCTTCCAAAAAGATGTTCATCTTAATCGCCATTATTAAGCGGCACTCACCGCATCCTATATCAACAAAATAGGACAAGCAACAGTGTCAACAGACTGTCACCCCGCGGAAATTCAATTGCAGTGTGCTTTTGCTTGTAATCCATATCGTTAAGCTAACACAAAACTGACATAAACGATGCTTACTGATATCACTTTCCTCATGCGCATAAATAACCTTGCTCGTTTTCGGCAACGCCATCTTTACGAATGTGTATTTTAGCACCAGCGAAAAAGTGACTTAAGTTAAATTTGAGTTGAAGTGGTATTTTACATTCCGCAAATGCTATTTATGCGGGCATAAATCAAATGTTAATTAAAACAGCAGGCCACATCTTAATCTGGTGATTAAATACGCCGCGCCTGCCAAAACACTTTTCGCCAGTAAACATTATCCAGTGAGGAACGGGTAACGCCCTGACTGGTCGAGGCATGGATAAACTGATTATCGGTATCATAAATGCCGACATGCAGGCCATTTTCTCCGCTGCCGGTTTTGAAGAACACCAGATCGCCCGGTAACAGCTGGGCCTTATCAATTCGGGTGCCGATATCGGTCTGCGCCGAGGTGGTGCGTGGTAACTGCAAATTAAAGCGATCGCGGAAAGTCATATAGACAAAACCAGAGCAGTCGACGCCGCTACGGCTCATCCCACCATAACGATATGGCGCACCACGCCACTGGCCGAGCTGGTCATTCAGCTGGGCAATAACGGCAATGGAATCGGAGAGACGCCCGTTGGGTGCCGGAGCACGGCTGCTACAACCCGCCAGAACGATAACCACAAGCAGAAGCCAGTAACGCATAACAGTGCCTCTCAATAGCAACAGTCTGTAATTTAAAAGTCATACCTGAGGCAGGCAACAGCGATACCCTGCTCAGCTGAGCGTGGTCAGCATTGCCTGTCCTTCAATATCCAGCATCCGAAATGAGACCTGATAGAGCGCGCTGAGATGTTCCGGTGTCAACACGTCCTGCGGTTTGCCCTGAAATGCGCACTGCCCTGGCCGCATCAGCCAGATACAATCCGCATAGCGCAGGGAGTGGTTCATATCATGACTGCTCATGATTACACTGACGCCCTGTTCAGTTAGCGCCGGGATCAGGCGGTCAAACGCCGCCTGCTGGGCAATATCCAGCCCGGTCAGGGGTTCATCTAACAGCAGCAACTTGCCGTCCGGATGACTGACCTGCAATAGCACCGCCGCCAGCCGCACACGTTGCCATTCACCGCCGGAAAGTTGCGTCAGCGGACGGGACAGCTTATCACTCAGCTGCAGTGCCTCTGCCAGCGCCAGTAGCGTTGTCTCGACGGCCTCACCCTGCTGCTGCACATGCATCAGCAGGTAATGCCAGATCGGTATCTGCCCCGGAGGAGACTGCTGCTGGGCAAGGTAAGCGCGCTGGCGGGCTAACGCGATGCCGGGCCAGTCGGCCAGCGCACGCCCGGCAAACTGCAGCTCACCGCGTGTCGCCAACAGCCCGGCTATCGCCATCAGCAGCGAGCTTTTTCCGGCACCATTGGGGCCGACCAGATGGATAACCTGCCCGGCCTGCACCTGCGCACTGAACGGAAACAGGCGCCCGGTTAGCGCAACGCCTGTTAATTCCAGCAGCATTGGCTACGCCAATGCCTGGTGGATGCGGGCGACCAATTGCGGGTCATTCGGCGCGGTATCCGGCGAGAAACGTTGCAGTACCTTCCCATCACGGCCCACCAGGAACTTTTCAAAGTTCCACAAAATGTCACCCGGCTGCTTCGGTGCGCGTCCTTTGCTGGTCATACGCTCAAGGAAACCGCTCCCGTCTGGCGCAGTGGCTTCAGGCTGTGCTGCCACCAGTTGGGCATACAACGGATGACGCTGCGGGCCGTTGACCTCAATTTTGCTGAACATCGGGAATGTCACACCATAAGTGGTGCTGCAAAAGGTTTTGATTTCGGCGTCGGTGCCCGGTTCCTGCTCAAGGAAGGCGTTACACGGAAACCCCAGCACAGTCAGTCCCTGTCCATGCAACTCTTTTTGCAGCTTCTCCAGCTCTTCGTACTGAGGGGTGAGGCCACATTTAGATGCCACGTTAACGACCAGCAGAACATCGCCCTGCCATTGCGCCAGTGTCGTTTTATCACCGTCCAGCGTGACCAGTTCTGTTTCGAAAATACTCATCGTCTTTTCCTGTTTTAACGTAAGAACACGACAGCCTTAAGACTGTCAGCGGTTGCTCAATAATAGCCAGATAAATACCGGTGCGCCCAGCGTTGCCGTCACCACTCCGATCGGCAGTTCGGCGGAGGTCAACGCTACGCGAGCAATAATATCGGCAGCCAGCAGCACTCCGGCACCCGCCAGCGCACAGCCCGGCAACAGAATACGATGATCGCTCAGGCCGTTCAGTCGCAGGATATGCGGTATCACCAGGCCAACGAAACCGATAGCGCCAGCCAGAGCGACGCTGACACCAACCAGCCAGCCAACGGCCAGCACCAGCAGATTACGCCATAATACCAATGGCAGCCCCAACTGCTGCGCAGAGATTTCCCCCAGAGCCAGCAGGTTGAGCACGCGAACCCGGCGGATCAACCACAGCAACACCGGGATCAATGCCAGCATCAGCCAGCCATAGCGCCAGTCAATGCCGCTAAAGCCCCCCATCATCCAGTACATTAACTGACGTAAATCCATGCTGCTGCTGAAATAGACCGCCCAGGTCATCAGCGCGCTGCAAATAATCCCCAGAGCGACCCCAGCCAGCAACAGACGACTGCTGGAGAGATGCTGGCGGGCAAAACGCAGCAGGATCACGGTGACCAGCAGCGCCCCCAGAATGGCGCTCAGGCTCATCAACCAGGGGTTACCGACACCGGAGAGGATGCACATCACCAGTCCCACACCTGCGCCGCCGGACACGCCCAGCAGGCCAGGTTCGGCCAGCGGGTTACTGAACAGCGCCTGCATTGCCGCACCCGCCACCGCCAGCGAGGCACCCACCAGCATCACCGCCAGCGTGCGCGGTAAGCGGAGCTGCCAGACGAACAGGTGTGCGTCGGGGGTCAACCATTCGGCGGGAGAGATCCAGCGCTCGCCCGCGCACAGGCTGAGCAAGAGCAGCGACAGGCAAAATATCCCCAGCCCGCACAGCCAGAAGCCGGAACGACGGTGAGCAGCGGAGATCTGTTGGGAAAGCAGAGTCATAACCGACGTTTTTTAAAGAAAACAGAGGGTTAATTGTAGAGGGAAATCGGCAAAAAGAAAGAGCCAGCAACGCTGAGTCTGAGGGGATGAAGAGTACTGGTGTTGTTTCGGTAGTTTCGGCTTACCGTGATCCCCGCCGTTTGGTCTTTTCTTATGATGATTTCGTCTTTTCTTTCCGAATGCCGCAAACTCTTAACAGTAAGGGGGGATTGTGCAGGTGTATGATGGACGGTTATGCAGCGAAATCACTGGAAAGCAGCAAATGAAAAGGCCGCTTGCGCGGCCTTTTGAATAGCAGAAATCAGTCTTCTTTAGGTGAAGCGTTCTCAACCCGGCTTTTCAGTTTCTGACCCGGTCGAAACGTCACAACCCGGCGAGCCGTAATGGGAATATCTTCACCCGTTTTGGGGTTACGTCCCGGACGTTGATTTTTGTCGCGAAGGTCGAAGTTGCCAAAACCTGACAGTTTGACCTGTTCTCCATTCTCCAAAGCACGACGCACTTCTTCGAAAAACAGTTCAACCAGCTCTTTGGCATCCCGTTTGCTAAGACCGAGCTTCTCAAACAGGTATTCAGACATTTCAGCTTTTGTAAGCGCCATAGGTTCAATCCCTCAAGGATGCTTGGAATCGCTCTTTCAGTGCCTCTACGCATTTTGCAACGGTAGCGGCAATCTCATCTTCTTCGAGTGTCCGGCTGGTATCTTGCAAAATCAGGCTGATAGCGAGGCTCTTAAAACCATCATTTACGCCCTTACCACGGTACACGTCAAACAAGTTTACGCCAACTACCTGATTTACGCCAACTTTCTTACACTCGGTGATAATATCTGCTGCTGGCACGTTTTCAGCGACAACAACAGCGATGTCACGACGGTTCGCCGGGAAGCGCGAAATGCCGCTGGCATCAGGCAGGACGCGGTCTGCAACCTTGTCCCACAGCAGTTCAAACACCACGGTACGGCCGTTAAGATCCAGTTTACGTTCAAGTTCCGGGTGCACCACACCAATAAATCCGATGTGTTCGCCACGTAAATAAATCGCAGCGCTCTGCCCTGGATGCAGCGCCGGGTTAGTGGCTGCCACAAACTGAATCTCATCAAGTTTACCGGTCAACTCCAGCAGGGACTCTAAATCACCTTTTAAATCATAGAAGTCTACCGGGTTACGCGCCATATCCCAGTGCTCTTCATTGCGATGACCGCTGATCACGCCTGCCAGCATAACGTCCTGACGGATACCAAGGTTTGCCTGTGTATCAGGCACAAAGCGCAACCCGCTCTCGAAAAGACGCACGCGAGACTGTTGGCGGTTTTGGTTATAAACCACCGCACCCAGTAGACCGCTCCACAGCGACAGACGCATGGCAGACATCTCGACGGAGATCGGGCTTGGCAGCACCAGATTTTCTTCGCCCGGATGCAGTAACGCCTGAGTTTTCGGGTCAACGAAGCTGTAGGTAATCGCTTCCTGATAGCCTTTGTCGACCAGCAGCGCTTTAACACGCTTCAGCGACAGATTCGCTTCACGATGTTTCGTCATCACCAGACCGGCCTGGACTGGCACGTTAGGGATGTTGTCGTAGCCGTAAACACGGGCGACTTCCTCAACCAGGTCTTCTTCGATGGCGATATCAAAACGCCAGCTTGGCGCTACAGCCAACCACTCACCCTGACCTTCTGTCACTTCACAGCCCAGGCGGCGCAGAATATCGCTCACCTCAGCATCGGCAATCACATGACCAATCAGGCGGTCCAGTTTTTCACGGCGCAGCGTGATGGTGGCACGTACAGGTAAGGTTGCTTCGTGGGTCACATCAATGACCGGGCCAGCTTCCCCGCCGCAGATATCCAGCAGCAGGCGGGTCGCACGCTCAATCGCGGTGTGCTGCAATGCCGGGTCAACACCACGCTCGTAGCGATGCGAAGCATCTGTATGGAGACCATGACGGCGAGCACGACCGGTGATGGACAGCGGGCTGAAGAACGCACACTCAAACAGCACGTTCCGGGTCTCTTCATTCACACCAGAATGTTCGCCACCGAAAATACCGCCCATCGCCAGCGCTTTCTGCTGATCCGCAATCACCAGCGTATCACTGCTCAGTTTGGCTTCGTTGCCGTCCAGCAGGACCAGGGTTTCACCCTCTTCCGCCATACGCACCACGATACCGCCCTCAAGGCGATCGAGGTCGAAGGCGTGCATCGGCTGGCCCAACTCCAGTAAAACATAGTTGGTAATGTCGACAACCGGATCGATTGAACGAATTCCGCAACGACGCAGTTTTTCCTTCATCCACAGTGGCGTAGCGGCTTTCACATTGATGCCTTTCACTACGCGGCCGAGATAACGTGGACAGGCTTCGGTCGCCTCTACACGGATTGGGAACGTATCCTGAACAGTCGCGGCAACCGGGGCCATCTCAGGCGCCGTCAGTGGCAGCTTGTTCAGTACGGCAACATCGCGCGCCACGCCGATAATCCCCAGGCAGTCGGCACGGTTTGGCGTCACGCTGATCTCAATGGTGCTGTCATCCAGCTTGAGATAATCACGGATATCTGTGCCAATGGTCGCATCCAGCGGCAGTTCAATGATGCCGTTGTGGTCGTCGGAAATACCCAGCTCGGAGAAAGAGCACAGCATACCTTCTGACGGCTCACCTCGCAGTTTAGCGGCTTTGATTTTGAAATCGCCCGGCAGTACTGCACCCACGGTTGCCACGGCCACTTTCAGTCCCTGACGGCAGTTTGGTGCGCCACAGACAATATCCAGCAGGCGATCGCCGCCCACATTGATTTTGGTGACACGCAGTTTGTCTGCGTTAGGGTGCTGACCGCACTCAACGACTTCACCGACCACAACGCCATGGAAAGCACCGGCAACCGCGTCAACGCCGTCCACTTCCAGGCCTGCCATCGTGATTTGATCGGACAGCGCCGCACTGTCAATGGCCGGGTTGACCCATTCACGTAACCAGAGTTCACTGAATTTCATTGGTTTTACCCGCCCTTATTTAAACTGTTTGAGGAAACGTAAATCATTTTCGAAGAAGGCACGCAGATCGGTCACGCCATAACGCAGCATGGTCAGACGCTCCATTCCCATACCAAAGGCGAAACCTGAGTACACTTCCGGGTCAATGCCCACATTGCGCAGCACGTTAGGGTGCACCATGCCGCAGCCCAGCACTTCCAGCCATTTGCCGTTTTTACCCATCACGTCCACTTCAGCGGAAGGCTCAGTGAACGGGAAGTAGGACGGACGGAAACGGACCTGCAAATCTTCTTCAAAGAAGTTGTTCAGGAAATCGTGCAGCGTGCCCTTCAGGTTGGTAAAGCTGATGTTTTTATCAACAATCAACCCTTCCATCTGGTGGAACATTGGGGTGTGAGTCTGGTCGTAATCGTTACGATACACGCGGCCTGGCGCAATAATGCGGATAGGCGGCTGCTGGTTTTTCATGGTGCGGATCTGCACACCTGACGTCTGTGTACGCAGCAGACGGGTGGCATCAAACCAGAAGGTATCGTGATCGGCGCGCGCCGGGTGGTGACCCGGAATATTCAGCGCATCGAAGTTGTGATAGTCGTCTTCAATTTCCGGGCCCGTCTCGACAGAGAAGCCCAGTTCGCCAAAGAAGGTTTCAATGCGGTCGATGGTACGAGTGACCGGATGCAGCCCACCGTTTTCAATACGACGGCCCGGCAAAGAAACATCAATAGTTTCCTGTGCCAGACGGGCGTTCATCACCGCAGATTCCAGTGCGTTCTTCTGCGCGTTCAGCGCTTCCTGAACCTGTTGTTTAGCTTCATTGATCACCGCACCCGCTGCCGGACGGTCTTCCGCGGGCAATTCACGCAAGGAGGTCATCTGGAGCGTAAGATGCCCTTTTTTACCCAGGTATTCGACGCGAACGTTATCTAACGCGGCGACATCCTGAGCATCATTGATAGCGGCTTTCGCGCTCACCACCAGGTCTGCGAGATGTGACATGCTTTCCTCTTCTTCCAGCCACGCTGGCTGATCTGTTTTTTTCAGGACGAATAGCCGCCCGGTCGTTATTTCACATGCGCTAAAACGAAAAAAGCCTCCACGAGGGAGGCTTTCAGCGCGATTTTTCGTTTCTTTTCTTTGCGCTAAAGCCCCCGATGATCAGGCGCTAAAGTAAAAAAAGAAACGGAAAATAGCAGTATTCATGGTTAGCTGACCTTAAATGCAGTTTCGGACCGCTCTATTGAAAGGCCGGAGGGTAAAAATGTCAATCATTTCAGGTAATAAAAAAGAGGGAGACGAGCTCCCTCTTCAATCTGGCTTACGCCAGAGCTAATTTCGCTTTTTCTACCAGAGCAGCAAATACTGCTTTGTCGAATACAGCGATGTCAGCCAGGATCTTACGGTCGATTTCAATCGAAGCCTTTTTCAGGCCATTGATGAAGCGGCTGTAAGAAATACCGTTGATGCGGGCTGCTGCGTTAATACGCGCAATCCACAGCTGACGGAACTGGCGCTTCCGCTGACGACGGTCACGGTAAGCATACTGACCAGCTTTGATAACAGCCTGGAAAGCAACACGATATACACGTGAACGTGCACCGTAGTAGCCTTTAGCTTGTTTTAAGATTTTCTTGTGACGTGCGCGAGCAACTACACCACGTTTTACACGAGCCATTTAGCTCTCCTGTTTAATATTCTGAATGAATTAAAAAATTACTTATGCGTACGGCAGGCAGGCAATAACCAGACCCAGATCGCCTTTAGACACCATACCTTTAGGACGCAGGTGGCGTTTACGCTTAGTAGATTTTTTAGTCAGAATATGACGCAGGTTAGCGTGTTTACGCTTGAAGCCGCCACCGGCGGTCTTCTTGAAGCGCTTGGCCGCGCCACGTACAGTTTTAATCTTTGGCATTTAAAAAATATCCACTTCGCATTGTTAATAAAATGAACCAGACAGGCGAATCACGCCGCGCGCCGAAACACGCGGCAAGATTACTTTAGGGCCTACTGTTTCTTCTTGGGAGCGAGCACCATAATCATCTGACGACCTTCAATCCTTGTAGGGAATGATTCGACAACTGCCAGATCAATATCTTCACACAGATCTTTACGGACGCGATTAAGCACTTCCATACCGATCTGCTGGTGCGCCATCTCACGACCGCGGAAACGCAGCGTGATCTTGGCTTTATCGCCATCTTCCAGAAAGCGAATCAGGTTGCGTAGTTTTACCTGATAGTCGCCATCATCGGTACCAGGACGGAATTTGATTTCCTTAACCTGGATAATCTTTTGCTTTTTCTTCTGTTCTTTAGAAGATTTGCTTTTTTCGTAAAGGAACTTGCCGTAATCCATTATACGACAAACGGGCGGCTCGGCGTTGGGACTGATCTCAACAAGATCAACTCCCGCTTCTTCAGCTTTTTCCAAAGCTTCATTCAGACTGACAATACCAATCTGTTCGCCATCGACGCCAGTCAGACGAACCTCAGTGGCGCGAATTTCTCTATTTATGCGATTCGGACGCGCCGGTTGAACTCGTTTTCCGCCTTTAATACTTTATTCCTCCAATTGATGAAGATTGCGGCTGCGGATTTCACCCTGCAGCTTAGCGATCACTTCGTTTACGTCCATGCTTCCCAGGTCTTTACCGCGGCGGGTGCGAACGGCAACTTTGCCAGCTTCCACCTCTTTATCACCACAGACCAACATATAAGGGACACGTCGTAAAGTATGTTCACGGATTTTAAAGCCAATCTTCTCGTTTCTCAAGTCCGCTTTTGCACGAATGCCCGCATTTTGCAGTTTTCGTGTCAATTCTGCAACATATTCGGACTGACCATCGGTGATATTCATCACCACAACTTGTACTGGAGCCAGCCAGGTCGGGAAGAAACCGGCATATTCTTCGGTTAAAATCCCGATAAAGCGCTCCATGGACCCCAGGATTGCACGGTGAATCATCACCGGCACCTGACGTTCATTACTTTCACCCACATAAGAGGCACTCAGACGGCTCGGCAGAGAGAAGTCGAGCTGAACAGTACCACACTGCCATGCACGATCGAGGCAGTCATACAGGGTAAATTCAATTTTAGGGCCGTAGAATGCGCCCTCGCCCGGCTGATAGTCGAACGGTATATTGTTCTCTTTCAGCGCAGCGGCAAGGTCAGCCTCTGAACGGTCCCAGAGATCATCACTACCGATACGTTTTTCTGGACGGGTAGAAAGTTTCACCACGATCTTTTCAAAGCCGAAGGTGCTGTACATATCGTACACCATCTTAATACAGCCGTTGACCTCATCACGTACCTGTTCTTCGGTACAGAAGATGTGGGCATCATCTTGGGTAAAACCACGCACACGCATCAGGCCATGCAACGCACCTGACGGCTCATTACGGTGGCAACTGCCAAACTCTGCCATACGTAACGGCAGGTCGCGGTATGATTTTAGACCCTGATTGAAAATCTGCACGTGGCCTGGACAGTTCATTGGCTTAATGCAGTATTCACGGTTTTCTGAAGAGGTGGTAAACATCGCCTCTTTGTAGTTTTCCCAGTGCCCGGTTTTCTCCCACAGCACGCGGTCCATCATAAACGGACCTTTCACTTCCTGGTACTCATACTCTTTCAGCTTGGTACGAACAAACACTTCCAGTTCACGGAAAATTGTCCAGCCATCGTTGTGCCAGAACACCATACCTGGTGCCTCTTCCTGCATATGATACAGGTCGAGCTGTTTACCGATTTTACGGTGGTCGCGTTTTGCTGCTTCTTCCAGACGTTGCAGATAGGCGGCTAATTGCTTCTTATCGCCCCATGCGGTGCCGTAGATACGTTGCAGCATTTTGTTATTACTGTCGCCACGCCAGTAAGCGCCAGAAATTTTCTGCAGCTTAAAGTGGTGGCAAAAACGCATATTAGGTACGTGCGGACCGCGGCACATATCCACATATTCTTCGTGATGATACAGACCAGGACGATCGTCGTGGCTGATATTTTCATCAAGGATGGTGGTTTTATAAGTCTCACCACGTGCAGCGAAGGCGTCACGCGCTTCCTGCCAACTGACTTTCTTCTTGATGACGTCGTAATTCGTCTCAGCTAACTGGTGCATACGCTTTTCCAGTAGCTCGATGTCTTCCTGGGTCAGCGTACGGTCAAGGTCAACGTCATAGTAAAAACCGTTGTCGATAACAGGACCGATAGCCATTTTGGTATCTGGCCAGAGTTGCTTGATCGCGTGCCCTAACAGGTGGGCGCAGGAGTGACGAATAATTTCCAGACCCGCATCGTCTTTCGCCGTGATGATGGCAACGTGCGCGTCTTCGGTGATCGGATCAACCGCATCAACCAGTTCGCCATTGACACGACCGGCAATACAGGCTTTCGCCAGGCCAGGGCCAATGTCCAGTGCAATATCCATCACGCTTACGGCGTGGTCAAACGAACGCTGGCTTCCATCAGGAAGAGTAATAACAGGCATGAAACATCCTTAATTGCAGTGGTAACCCACACGTAAGATTACATGCAAAATTAAAATTTACGTTATACAACAAGCACTTTGCACTTGAAACCGACTCACATTTGCCGATTTGGTACAGGCCTGGTACACATATTCAAAAGTGTCTGTTTATCAGAAACTTCAGAAGGAGGGATATCTTACACGCCATAACGCTCAATTGCACGGACGCGTGTCTTAAGCGATGAATGGATAAGTGATCAAATAGCTTTAGGATCAGAGAGAAACAGGACAGAAACAAAGAAGGATTAGGCGTCGGAGAGAAACGAGCCGCAGGCTGCGGCTCGTCTGAGGATTACATCGCGTAGGAGAGCATGATCGTTGTTTTGGTATCAGTATGATCAGGCGCAGACGCTGGAGGATTCTGGTTCCAGGTCACGTTGTAAGCCATTTTCAGGGCGAAGTGTTCATTGATCGCCACCTGAAGACCGGTTTCGGAGTTGACGGTAGTATCGTCGCTACCCAGCACGGAAACACCCTGAATGAATTTGGTGGTATCAGTTAACTGCCACTGGTAGCTCAATGCACCGTATGCCAGTGCCTGAGTTTCATGGCCACCTTCATGGTAATCGTCATAACGCACACCAGGACCGGCTTCCACACGCAGTGAGTGCACCGGGCCATTCAGCAGCTGGCGACCATAACCTGCCGCCAGGATGGAACGACCATCGTAGCCATTGAAACGGTCACTCAACCAGCTTGCCTGGCCGAACAGGTAATCAGCGCTGTTCATGTTGTAGCGTGTACGGCCACCCACCTGATAAGTCTCTGAAGAGCGCTCATCATTGGAAGAAGTATTGCTGGCGTTGCCCCACAGGCTGTACGCGAAGCTTGGCGTATACCAGGTCAGGTTGGTATTTGCCGTCGCAGAGGAGCTGGTGGTGTTGCCAGACTGCGCCAGGTAACCCGCAGCGGCGTTGCCTTCAAAATCTTTTTTCGCCGTGGAAGGGTCATCCATAACCGTGAAGACGTTATTATCCGCCAGGGCTTGATGACACAGTGCTCCCCCGGAGAGCAGCAGAACTACAGACAGCTTATTAAGCGCTTTCATTTAAATGTGACCCGTACGACAGTTTTTGAAAGAGTGAGTCTGAAGCGTTTTGAAGGACGATCAACGCATTTTACGGTAATATTCGTAACAATTTGTTAATTCGCTCTTTTTACAAAGCATCATGACAAAACAGCACCGTTATTGAGAACATTCCCATTAACGCGGCGCATTATAGAGGGTATTTCTCGAGAAAACACCTGGTTGTAAATAAGAAATATCTTGTGCAACGGGCGTTTTTAAACCGAAAATCGTCAGAAATGTGACTAAATGTAAAATAACCCAAGTTACTATGTAGCCTTTCTTCTCCTCCTCCCCTCTGAAGCACCACCCTGCCCTGGCTGGCAACACGCACAAATGCGTTAATCCACACCATCCCGCCTCCGATATGCTGATTTCATCGCGCCCTTTTCAGGATGGGCTACGCTAAAAACATGTTTTTTTACAATGAGGTGAATCATGAGTCATCAGGGGATCCATCAGTATGTTGTGACGTTTCATTACAATGAGAATGGATTGTCAGAGGTGCTGGAGTTGAGTAGTGCGCTGATAAGTAGTGGATTTTCCACCACATTGAAAGATGAAGAAGGCCATCCACACGAACTCGGCACCAACAGTTTCGGCATCATTACTACGCTGTCAGAAGAGGAAATCCAGCAGCAGGCGGCAGGGATCGGTGAACTAGTACTGGGAGAAGCACCGCAGCTGGACATCCATCACTGGGAAGCCTTTCGCAGTAAAAGTGGCTAAGTTTTTGTAAAAACGGGCGCTTAACGTGCGCAAACGCAGATTTTGGTTATTCTTTAAGCGTTACCATAGTGAAATCACAGCGAAAAAGAGGAGTGTCCTATGTGGTCAGCCATTAGTCGTCTGTTGAGTGAACAGTTGGGGCCGGCAGAGATCACCGAACGCAGCGAGCTGCCCGGTGGCGATGTTCATCCAACCTGGCATCTGCGCTATGGTGAGCATGAGATTTTCGTTAAATGTAACCAGCGTGACATGCAGGACCTGTTCACATGGGAAGCCGACCAGTTACAGCTGCTGGCGCGCAGTCAGACAGTGCGCGTTCCGGCGGTATACGGTGTTGGCAGCGATCGCGACACCAGCTTTTTACTGCTGGAGTACATCCCGGTCAGACCGCTAGACGCGCACGGTGCTTTCCAATTGGGTCAGCAGCTCGCGCACCTTCATCAGTGGAGTGAACAGCCGCAGTTTGGCCTCGACTTCGACAATAACATCACCACTTCTCTGCAGCCGAACAGCTGGTTACGCCGCTGGTCGGTATTTTTTGCCGAACAGCGCATCGGCTGGCAGCTTCAACTCGCCGCAGAGAAAGGCATTCAATATGGTGACAGCGAGCTCATCGTCCATTGCGCGCAAGCGATCCTGGAATCACATCACCCTCAGCCTTCCCTGCTGCATGGCGATTTGTGGCCAGCAAACTGTGCCGGGAGTGACAGCGGCCCGTGGATATTCGATCCGGCCTGCTACTGGGGAGATCGTGAATGCGACCTGGCGATGCTGTCATGGTTCCCGGACGTTCCGGTGCAAGTTTATGACGGTTATCAGTCAGTCTGGCCACTACCCGGAGACTTCCTGCAAAGACAGCCTGTCTATCAGCTCTATTATCTGCTTAATCGGGCGAATGTCTTTGGCGGGCACTGGCTGGGAGAGGCGCAACGAGCAACAAGCGCATTGCTGGATACGGATGAACGGGGAAAACGCCACGCGCGCCCAGCCTGATAACAGGAAGCGCACGTGGGTATGATGGCTGGCTTAGTTAATAAAGCCAGCCAGTTTCAGCACAAAATATCCGGCCACAATGATAATCACTGGCAGAATGTACAGCGGGAAAATTTGCAGGAAAATTGTGTGGCGCGGCACCACGATTTTCTCTTCCAACTGTTCCCGGCTTTGCCCTTCTGTGCCTCGTGCTTTCTCCAGGATCATCTGATCTTCCAGACTCTCACGCAGAAAACGCGTCTGCCGCCACATCCTTGCACCTGAAGCCTGTAGCGCCAGGCCAACAAAAATCAGCACATAAATAACCCAGAACAGGACATTCGTCCCCTGGTTAAAGTCTGGTACAGGCGAATTTGCCCAGAAACCGGAGAGAAAACCGGTATTGAAGCGGATCATATCAATCATCACATGGGCGAAATCCTGCATCACCGCATTAATGCCATCACGCTGCTCACGACTTTTTTCCAGAAAACCCAGCAGTGAAATCAGCGTCGATAACAGCGCGGGAATAAAAATAATCCAGCCCGCGATGCGCTTTATAATCGCAACCCTGCCAGCCTGTTGATATGTCATGCTTTCTCCAGTCCATCTGATGTCTGCCTGTCAGTTTACCTGTAGTGACATAAAAGTGCCTGCAAAATGCAGAATTAATGCCAGGTTTCCACAGACAGTCCGCCGCGATGATAATTTTTTCATCAACACTTCGTGCTAAGCTGCCCATAAACTGTTAAATGGAGCCGTAGCATGTCTCATCACCGCCCTGTACTCGCCGCCATTTTCGATATGGACGGTCTGCTCATTGATTCCGAGCCCCTGTGGCAACAAGCTGAGCTGGATATCTTAACCACCCTTGATGTTGACCTCAGCCGTCGCGGTGAAATGCCGGATGCGCTGGGTCTGCGTATCGATCAGGTGGTGCGCATGTGGTATGAAAATCTGCCGTGGAAAGGGCCATCCCAGGCCGAAGTCACCCAGCGCGTCATTGCGCGGGCACTGAGTCTGGTCGAAGAAACCCGGCCTCTCCTGCCCGGCGTGGAGCAGGCATTGCAACTCTGCCAGTCCGAGGGATTGAAAATCGGCCTCGCCTCCGCCTCACCGCTGTTTATGCTGGAACGCGTGCTGGAGATGTTCAATCTGCGCCATTACTTTGAGGTGCTGGCCTCGGCAGAGTCGCTGCCTTACAGTAAACCCCACCCGCAGGTATACCTGGATGCTGCGGCCCGTCTGGGCGTGGATCCGCTGAATTGCGTAACGCTGGAAGACTCCTTCAACGGGATGATTGCCACCAAAGCAGGACGTATGCGCTCTATCGTTGTCCCGGATGCAGCTCATGCAGACGACCTGCGCTGGTCACTGGCTGACGTTAAACTCTCCAGCCTGGAAGCGCTGACGGCGCAGCATCTGCACGGACGCTGAGTCAATATCAGGCGGCAACATGGCCGCCTTTTTTTTCATTTTCGCCACTCACTGTTAAAATAAATAAAACATCGTTTCATTTTTGTTGAATTCATCCCCGCTTCTGAATATGCTCCCTTAACCGGCTCGCGTATCCCCGTTTATCGACTCTGTTATGGCGCGCGTCATCTTATCTATAAGGAAGCCACGATGATCCTGAATGCATTTAATCTTGAAGGCAAAGTGGCCATGATTACCGGCTGCAACACCGGTCTTGGTCAGGGAATGGCGCTCGGGCTGGCCCAGGCAGGATGCGATATCATTGGGGTTAACCGCTCCTCAGCCAGTGAGACGGCACAGAAAGTCACCGCGACCGGGCGACGGTTCACCAGCATTACAGCAGACCTTTCCGACAGCCGTTGCCTTGAGAACGTGATGGAACAGGCGCTGGCCGCTTTCCCGCAGCTGGATATTCTGGTCAACAATGCCGGGATTATTCGCCGTGCAGACGCCCTCAACTTCAGCGAACGTGACTGGGATGACGTGATGAACGTTAACAGCAAGACGCTGTTTTTCCTCTCGCAGGCTGTTGCCCGCCAGTTTGTTCGCCAGGGCAGTGGCGGTAAAATCATCAATATCGCTTCAATGCTCTCTTATCAGGGAGGCATCCGCGTGCCGTCTTATACGGCATCAAAAAGTGCAGTGATCGGTCTGACGCGCCTGATGGCTAATGAGTGGGCGCAGTATGGCATCAACGTCAATGCCATCGCTCCCGGCTATATGGCAACCAATAACACTGAACAACTGCGTGACGACGAAGACCGGAATCAGCAGATTCTGGATCGCATCCCCGCCGGACGCTGGGGGGAAAGCAACGATATGATGGGCCCGGCGGTATTTCTCGCCTCGGCGGCGGCGGACTACGTCAATGGCTTTACGCTGGCGGTGGATGGCGGCTGGCTGGCGCGTTAATGCCCTGCGGTGAACAAAAGCTGTTCATGCTTTGTTCACCGCGAGATTAATGCCAAATTATTTATCTTTCGTTACAGCGTCACATATTTATTCCACTGTATATATTCCCTATACTGGATGCATTGACAGTTATGCAGCCAGGTACTCCCATGACGGCCGAAGGCCATCTTATTTTTGCCATCGCCAGTGCAATTTTTGCCAAGCGTGCCGAACTCACCCCGGTTTTGGCCAGCGCCGACTGGTGGCACATTATTCCGGCAACGCTGCTCACCTGCCTGTTACCTGATATCGACCATCCGAAGTCGTTTCTGGGCCAGCGCCTGAGGTGGCTGTCGCAGCCTATCGCCCGTGCCTTTGGTCACCGGGGATTCACCCACAGCCTGCTGGCGGTCTTCGGGGGCGTCGCCCTGTTACAGCTAAAGCTGCCTGAAGGCTGGCTGATCCCGGCGGATGCCTTTCAGGGGATGGTGCTGGGTTATCTGAGTCATATCGCTGCCGATATGCTAACACCCGCAGGCGTGCCGCTGCTGTGGCCCTGTCGCTGGCGTTTTCGTTTGCCGCTGCTTAACAGCCAGAAAGGCAATCAGCTGGAGCGTGCCCTGTGCCTGGTTTTGGTCGGCTGCGCCATCTGGTTCCCACACGGCTCGCTGCCTTTTGGTGCATCCGACTGGACAACCCACGTGGTCAGCTCGGCACAAAATCACATCGAACGATTAATTAACAAACAAAAGGTTGATTAATTGCTCAATTAATCACGAAAAGTTATAAATAATTCCATCTGGATATAAGGCTGCATCATAAGTAGCTGATACCATTCCGCACTGGTTTTACTTACTGCGCGTCAGAAATTAACTGTCGCCAGCATGGCTATATTGTGGTCCGTATTTTTTGGAGAAAATGGGAATGAACTTTCCGCTCATCATTAACCTTGTGGCGTTTGTTGCGCTGTTGCTATTGGTAGCAAAAACTGGCCGTACAGGCTGGAGCCTGTCAAAAAAAGTACTGTTCGGTCTGGTGGTCGGAGTGCTGTTTGGTCTGGCACTTCACGCTATCTACGGCGAAAACACCCCGATCATTAAAGAATCGGTCAGCTGGTTTAACCTCGTGGGTAATGGCTATGTTCAGCTGCTGCAAATGATTGTGATGCCGCTGGTGTTTGCTTCCATCCTCAGCGCGGTTGCCCGTCTGCACAACGCTTCATCACTGGGTAAAATCAGCCTGCTGACCATTGGTGTTCTGCTGTTCACTACCGCGATTGCAGCGGCAGTCGGGATCTTCGTCACCTGGCTGTTCGGCCTGAATGCGAGTGGTCTGGTGCAGGGTGTACAGGAAAGTGCGCGTCTGGCTGCGATCCAAAGTAACTACGTTGGTAAAGTCGCTGACCTCAGCGCACCGCAGTTACTGCTCTCTTTCGTACCGAAAAATCCGTTTGCCGATCTGACCGGTGCCAACCCAACGTCCATTATCAGCGTAGTGATCTTCGCCGCCCTCCTCGGTGTCGCCGCTCTGCAACTGCTGAAGGATGATGTCGAAAAAGGGCAGCGTGTTCTGAAAGCCATCGATACGTTGCAGGCGTGGGTGATGAAACTGGTTCGCCTGATCATGAAACTGACGCCGTATGGTGTGCTGGCACTGATGACCAAAGTCGTCGCCACCTCTAACCTCAGCGACATTATCAAACTGGGTAGTTTCGTGCTGGCATCGTATCTCGGCCTGGCCATCATGTTTGCCGTCCATGCTCTGCTGCTGTCGGTTAACGGTGTGAACCCGCTGCGCTTCTTCCGCAAAGTGTGGCCCGTGATTACCTTTGCCTTCACCAGCCGCTCCAGTGCCGCCAGCATCCCACTCAGCGTTGAGACGCAAACTCGCCGTCTGGGTATTCCTGAGTCTATCGCCAGCTTTGCTGCATCATTCGGCGCCACTATCGGCCAGAACGGTTGTGCCGGTCTCTATCCGACCATGCTGGCCGTGATGGTTGCACCGACCGTGGGGATCAACCCATTTGAACCGATGTGGATTGCCACGTTAATCGGCATTGTCACCCTTAGCTCTGCGGGTGTAGCGGGCGTTGGCGGCGGTGCCACCTTTGCTGCTCTGATTGTTCTGCCAGCAATGGGCCTGCCTGTCACTCTGGTGGCTCTGCTGATCTCCATCGAACCCCTGATCGATATGGGACGTACTGCGCTGAACGTTAACGGTTCAATGACTGCCGGTATGCTGACCAGCCAGTGGCTGAAGCAGACGGATAAGCAGATCATGAATACCGATGCGGGTAACGAAGCCAGCCTGGCCCATCGTTAATCGCCATTCGCGGGTCGGTATCCTGCCGACCCGTTTCCTCACAAAGTGATGTTTTGAGTGGTGATGCATTTGGCATGGCTAACAACAAGCAAGAGGGAGGTATTGAGTGTTCCGGCATGATCGAAAGCGAGAGGACCATGTGAACATGCTCCTCTCGTTCGGGGTTACACCAACATCAGATGAAGAATGATCGTTATGGCGCCGGGTACTGGTTGAAAGCATCGGTGAAGAAGTTTTTCACTGCCGGGCCAAGTACTGGAATTTTGCCAAAAGTGGAATCATAAAAGTCTGCTTCCAGCTTATGAACTGAATCACCCAGTGGTTTCATGCCCAGGAAGCTCATCAAAGAACCCAGGTTAAGTGCACCACTAACCTGCTCTACCTGCTCAGTCGATAACTCTTTCATTTAACACTCCTTAATTAAATTGATGATCGGGCACTATCCAGTGCCCATATGCATTAAACTCAATATGCGCAGACAATAAAATAGTAAACCGACTGATAATTAATCGTCGCGATCAATAAAATCGCCACCTTAAATAGCCCAGTGAAAAATCATAACGATATGATTTTCATCAGAAAAATATTTAAAGGTGAATAAAGAATCGAGTAAGTGAAATAATTAAGAGAAAAATATCGTATAAAGAAGGATGGTTTATTTGGTCGGCAGTTCGCCACTCGTTATAAAATAAAACCAGCAGTATTAAATTAATTTTTATAAAACAGGGATAAAAAAAGGCCACCATCGTGAACTGAACCCCAAAACCTGGACGGTTTAGTTAACAAGTCGCCTGATACTCAGTCCGGTACTCCACCGGGC
>NZ_JBJGXA010000022.1:0-5024 GCF_045107195.1 Erwinia sp. AnSW2-5 | reverse complement strand
GACCAGTCCGGTAACAAGCTGAAAATCTCTTTGCGTCTCTCATAACGCCCACCAGAACGCTTCTGGTGTTGTAAGGTTAAGCCTCACGGGTCATTAGTACCGGTTAGCTCAACGCATCGCTGCGCTTACACACCCGGCCTATCAACGTCGTAGTCTTCAACGTCCCTTCAGGGGTCTCAAGGACCCAGGGAGAATTCATCTCGAGGCAAGTTTCGCGCTTAGATGCTTTCAGCGCTTATCTTTTCCGCACTTAGCTACCGGGCAATGCCATTGGCATGACAACCCGAACACCAGTGGTGCGTTCACTCCGGTCCTCTCGTACTAGGAGCAACCCCTCTCAATTCTCCAGCGCCCACGGCAGATAGGGACCGAACTGTCTCACGACGTTCTAAACCCAGCTCGCGTACCACTTTAAACGGCGAACAGCCGTACCCTTGGGACCTACTTCAGCCCCAGGATGTGATGAGCCGACATCGAGGTGCCAAACACCGCCGTCGATATGAACTCTTGGGCGGTATCAGCCTGTTATCCCCGGAGTACCTTTTATCCGTTGAGCGATGGCCCTTCCATTCAGAACCACCGGATCACTATGACCTGCTTTCGCACCTGCTCGAGCCGTCACTCTCGCAGTCAAGCTAGCTTATGCCATTGCACTAACCTCACGATGTCCGACCGTGATTAGCTAACCTTCGTGCTCCTCCGTTACTCTTTAGGAGGAGACCGCCCCAGTCAAACTACCCACCAGACACTGTCCCCACGCCGGATTACGGCGCCAGGTTAGAACATCAAACGTTAAAGGGTGGTATTTCAAGGTTGGCTCCACGCAGACTGGCGTCCACGCTTCAAAGCCTCCCACCTATCCTACACATCAAGGCTCAATGTTCAGTGTCAAGCTGTAGTAAAGGTTCACGGGGTCTTTCCGTCTTGCCGCGGGTACACTGCATCTTCACAGCGAGTTCAATTTCACTGAGTCTCGGGTGGAGACAGCCTGGCCATCATTACGCCATTCGTGCAGGTCGGAACTTACCCGACAAGGAATTTCGCTACCTTAGGACCGTTATAGTTACGGCCGCCGTTTACCGGGGCTTCGATCAAGAGCTTCTCCTTGCGGATAACCCCATCAATTAACCTTCCGGCACCGGGCAGGCGTCACACCGTATACGTCCACTTTCGTGTTTGCACAGTGCTGTGTTTTTAATAAACAGTTGCAGCCAGCTGGTATCTTCGACTGCCTTCGGCTCCATCCGCGAGGGACTTCACCTACCGACAGCGTGCCTTCTCCCGAAGTTACGGCACCATTTTGCCTAGTTCCTTCACCCGAGTTCTCTCAAGCGCCTTGGTATTCTCTACCTGACCACCTGTGTCGGTTTGGGGTACGATTCAATGTTACCTGATGCTTAGAGGCTTTTCCTGGAAGCAGGGCATTTGTTACTTCAGCACCGTAGTGCCTCGTCATCACACCTCAGCCTTAAAGAGTTCCGGATTTGCCTGGAACTCAAGCCTACATGCTTAAACCGGGACAACCGTCGCCCGGCTAACATAGCCTTCTCCGTCCCCCCTTCGCAGTAACACCGAGTACAGGAATATTAACCTGTTTCCCATCGACTACGCCTTTCGGCCTCGCCTTAGGGGTCGACTCACCCTGCCCCGATTAACGTTGGACAGGAACCCTTGGTCTTCCGGCGAGCGGGCTTTTCACCCGCTTTATCGTTACTTATGTCAGCATTCGCACTTCTGATACCTCCAGCAGACCTCACAGTCCACCTTCGACGGCTTACAGAACGCTCCCCTACCCAACAACACTTACGTGTCGCTGCCGCAGCTTCGGTGCATGGTTTAGCCCCGTTACATCTTCCGCGCAGGCCGACTCGACCAGTGAGCTATTACGCTTTCTTTAAATGATGGCTGCTTCTAAGCCAACATCCTGGCTGTCTGTGCCTTCCCACATCGTTTCCCACTTAACCATGACTTTGGGACCTTAGCTGGCGGTCTGGGTTGTTTCCCTCTTCACGACGGACGTTAGCACCCGCCGTGTGTCTCCCGTGATAACATTCTTCGGTATTCGCAGTTTGCATCGGGTTGGTAAGCCGGGATGGCCCCCTAGCCGAAACAGTGCTCTACCCCCGAAGATGAGTTCACGAGGCGCTACCTAAATAGCTTTCGGGGAGAACCAGCTATCTCCCGGTTTGATTGGCCTTTCACCCCCAGCCACAAGTCATCCGCTAATTTTTCAACATTAGTCGGTTCGGTCCTCCAGTTAGTGTTACCCAACCTTCAACCTGCCCATGGCTAGATCACCGGGTTTCGGGTCTATACCCTGCAACTTAACGCCCAGTTAAGACTCGGTTTCCCTGCGGCTCCCCTATACGGTTAACCTTGCTACAGAATATAAGTCGCTGACCCATTATACAAAAGGTACGCAGTCACCCAACTAGTAGGCTCCCACTGCTTGTACGTACACGGTTTCAGGTTCTGTTTCACTCCCCTCGCCGGGGTTCTTTTCGCCTTTCCCTCACGGTACTGGTTCACTATCGGTCAGTCAGGAGTATTTAGCCTTGGAGGATGGTCCCCCCATATTCAGACAGGATGTCACGTGTCCCGCCCTACTCATCGAACTCACAGTAGGTGCATTTTTGTGTACGGGAGTATCACCCTGTACCCTGCGACTTTCCAGACGCTTCCACTAATGCACAAACTGATTCAGGTTCTGGGCTGTTCCCCGTTCGCTCGCCGCTACTGGGGGAATCTCGGTTGATTTCTTTTCCTCGGGGTACTTAGATGTTTCAGTTCCCCCGGTTCGCCTCATGCCACTATGTATTCATGACATGATAGTGTGTCGAAACACACTGGGTTTCCCCATTCGGGTATCGTCGGTTGTTGCGGTTCATATCACCTTACCGACGCTTATCGCAGATTAGCACGCCCTTCATCGCCTCTGACTGCCTAGGCATCCACCGTGTACGCTTAGTCGCTTAACCTCACAACCCACAAGCGTCCCGAAGAACACATTGTCTGTTGTAAGCATTTGAGAGACTCGAACATATCGTTAATTTCATTCTTATTACGGAGAATGAAAACGACATGTCGTTTCAATTTTCAGCTTGTTCCGGATTGTTAAAGAGCAATCAGACAATCTGTGTGGACACTACGCGGGAAAGTATCTTCAGGTAAGGAGGTGATCCAACCGCAGGTTCCCCTACGGTTACCTTGTTACGACTTCACCCCAGTCATGAATCACAAAGTGGTAAGCGCCCTCCCGAAGGTTAAGCTACCTACTTCTTTTGCAACCCACTCCCATGGTGTGACGGGCGGTGTGTACAAGGCCCGGGAACGTATTCACCGTAGCATTCTGATCTACGATTACTAGCGATTCCGACTTCACGGAGTCGAGTTGCAGACTCCGATCCGGACTACGACGCACTTTATGAGGTCCGCTTGCTCTCGCGAGGTCGCTTCTCTTTGTATGCGCCATTGTAGCACGTGTGTAGCCCTGGCCGTAAGGGCCATGATGACTTGACGTCATCCCCACCTTCCTCCGGTTTATCACCGGCAGTCTCCTTTGAGTTCCCGACATTACTCGCTGGCAACAAAGGATAAGGGTTGCGCTCGTTGCGGGACTTAACCCAACATTTCACAACACGAGCTGACGACAGCCATGCAGCACCTGTCTCACGGTTCCCGAAGGCACTAAGGCATCTCTGCCGAATTCCGTGGATGTCAAGGCCAGGTAAGGTTCTTCGCGTTGCATCGAATTAAACCACATGCTCCACCGCTTGTGCGGGCCCCCGTCAATTCATTTGAGTTTTAACCTTGCGGCCGTACTCCCCAGGCGGTCGACTTAACGCGTTAGCTCCGGAAGCCACGCCTCAAGGGCACAACCTCCAAGTCGACATCGTTTACGGCGTGGACTACCAGGGTATCTAATCCTGTTTGCTCCCCACGCTTTCGCACCTGAGCGTCAGTCTTTGTCCAGGGGGCCGCCTTCGCCACCGGTATTCCTCCAGATCTCTACGCATTTCACCGCTACACCTGGAATTCTACCCCCCTCTACAAGACTCTAGTCTGCCAGTTTCGAATGCAGTTCCCAGGTTGAGCCCGGGGATTTCACATCCGACTTGACAGACCGCCTGCGTGCGCTTTACGCCCAGTAATTCCGATTAACGCTTGCACCCTCCGTATTACCGCGGCTGCTGGCACGGAGTTAGCCGGTGCTTCTTCTGCGGGTAACGTCAATCGACAAGGCTATTAACCTTATCGCCTTCCTCCCCACTGAAAGTACTTTACAACCCGAAGGCCTTCTTCATACACGCGGCATGGCTGCATCAGGCTTGCGCCCATTGTGCAATATTCCCCACTGCTGCCTCCCGTAGGAGTCTGGACCGTGTCTCAGTTCCAGTGTGGCTGGTCATCCTCTCAGACCAGCTAGGGATCGTCGCCTAGGTGAGCCATTACCCCACCTACTAGCTAATCCCACCTGGGCACATCCGATGGTGTGAGGCCCGAAGGTCCCCCACTTTGGTCCGAAGACGTTATGCGGTATTAGCTACCGTTTCCAGTAGTTATCCCCCTCCATCGGGCAGTTTCCCAGGCATTACTCACCCGTCCGCCACTCGTCACCCAAGGAGCAAGCTCCTCTGTGCTACCGTTCGACTTGCATGTGTTAGGCCTGCCGCCAGCGTTCAATCTGAGCCATGATCAAACTCTTCAATTAAAAGTTCGATTTGCTGCAACAAGTGCAGCGATGCTCAAGTGTAAAACGTCATAATGAATTTCATTATGTGTTCACTCTTAAGACTTGATATTTTTTGTCACCCTAAGGTGACTGATATCAATCCTGCGAGTGCCCACACAGATTGTCTGATAAATTGTTAAAGAGCGGTGCAATCAGTGCCGAAGCTTCCTGTTGCGAGGTGGCGTATATTACGCTTTCCTCCTTCGGAGTCAACTTCTTTTTGAGAAGTTTTTCCGGCGGTTCAGATGCTTCCTGAACCTCCTGAGCCGCTGGCGTTACGCCGTTTGCCGTC
>NZ_JBJGXA010000021.1:0-55943 GCF_045107195.1 Erwinia sp. AnSW2-5 | reverse complement strand
GGGAACTGCCAGGCATCAAATAAGCAGACAAGCCTCATACGAAAGTATGAGGCTTTTTTGTTTACACAAAATTTAGTTATTGCCGTGTATTCCCCCCTATTTACATCAAAATCAGCAAGTTACTCGTTGCTGAATCGAAGCAATCCTCTACTGTGCTGCGTGTTTTCTCACCACTATTTGGTCGATTGCTACTCTATACTGAGCAATGAGATGAAACATTTTCAAGAATCAGATGAGTACTCGACATTCAGGCAGCGGCACGTTATCTTTGGCTGTCTGGATGTCTGAACGTATAAACGTATGTAGTGAGGAAGCAGGTCATGCCGATCAGGGTACCCGATGAATTACCAGCCGTAAGTTTTTTGCGCGACGAGAACGTCTTTGTTATGACGTCCACGCGTGCCAGCACGCAGAATATTCGCCCGCTGAAAGTGCTGGTACTGAATCTGATGCCAAAGAAGATCGAAACTGAAAACCAGTTTTTGCGTCTGCTTTCCAATTCTCCGCTGCAGATCGACATCCAGCTGCTGCGTATCGACAGCCGTGAGTCACGCAATACGCCTTCGGAGCATCTGAACAACTTCTACTGTAATTTCGAAGATATTCAGAATGATAACTATGATGGTCTGATCGTTACCGGCGCGCCGTTGGGGTTGGTCGACTTCTGCGATGTGGCCTACTGGCCGCAAATTCAGAAAGTGCTGCACTGGGCGAAAGAGCACGTCACATCGACACTGTTTGTCTGTTGGGCGGTACAGGCGGCACTCAATATCCTGTATGGCATCCCAAAACAGACGCGCGATAACAAACTCTCCGGCGTGTTTGAGCATCAGATTCTGCATCCTCATGCGCTGTTAACGCGCGGCTTTGATGACACGTTCCTGGCACCGCATTCACGCTATGCCGACTTCCCGGCTCAGTTACTGCGTGACTATACGGACCTCGAAATCTTTGCTGAGTCGGACCAGACCGGTGCTTACCTGTTTGCCAGCAAAGACAAACGCCTGGCCTTTGTCACCGGCCATCCGGAATATGATGCACTGACGCTGTCCGGTGAATTCCACCGCGATTTTGATGCTGGCCTGAACCCGGAAGTGCCCTTCAACTACTTCCCGAATGACAACCCGGCACTGCCACCGCGTGCCAGCTGGCGTAGTCATGGCAACCTGTTGTTCTCCAACTGGCTGAACTACTACGTCTACCAGATCACACCGTTCGATCTGCGTCATATGAACCCAACGCTCGAGTAATCACTCCCCGGTTTCTGTTGTCAGGTGGATCCCTGATCCACCTTGTACACTTCTCACACCTCTCTCTTTTTGCTGAATCCAGTCACCCGATCGCGATCCCATTATTTTGTGAAAACAACTTCCTGTAAAATTTAAGTTTTAAATTCATATTAATCAATCTATTGCGATCATTTTACATTTAAAATGGAAATAGCTTTTGATTTTTAAATTTAACTGATGATATTTTGATCCTGTAGTTCAAAGATTGTTCAACGAAGATCGCCGGGTAACACAGTGCGTACCCGGTCGTATCGATGACAGGAGCAAACAGATGACACAACAGGTAATCAGCAGCGAACTGGCCTTCCAGCGCGCATTTGGTCAGGATGAACAGCAGATTCTTACCGATGAAGCCGTCGATTTTCTCAGCGATCTGGTGGTGAAATTCACACCGCGACGTCATGCATTACTGGCCGAACGTGAACGGACTCAGCGCCATATTGACGCGGGAATTCTTCCGGGTTTTATTTCGGAAATGGATTCCATTAAAAATGGTGACTGGAAAATACGCGGTATCCCAGCCGATTTACAGAACCGCAGGGTTGAGATCACCGGGCCGGTAGAACGCAAGATGGTGATCAACGCGCTTAACGCCAATGTGAACGTCTTTATGGCCGATTTTGAGGATTCACTGGCACCGGCATGGGATAAAGTGATCGCCGGGCAAATTAACCTGCGCGACGCGATCAACGGGACCATCAGTTACACCAGTGACGCGGGAAAGATCTATCAGTTGCAGCCCGATCCCGCGGTTCTGATCTGTCGTGTTCGCGGTCTGCACCTGCCTGAAAAACATGTCACATGGCGCAATGAGCCGATCCCTGGCAGCCTGTTTGATTTTGCGCTCTACTTCTTCCACAACGTTGATGCATTGCTGGCGAAGGGCAGTGGACCCTATTTCTATCTGCCGAAAACCCAGTCGTATCAGGAAGCGGCCTGGTGGAGCGATGTGTTCAGCTACACCGAAGATCGTTTTGATCTGCCGCGCGGAACCATCAAAGCGACCTTGCTGATCGAAACCTTACCGGCTGTTTTCCAGATGGACGAGATCCTCTGGCACCTGCGCGATCATATCGTTGGGCTGAACTGCGGCCGCTGGGATTACATCTTCAGCTACATCAAAACCCTGAAAAATCATCCGGATCGTGTGCTGCCGGATCGTCAGTCCGTGACGATGGATCAGGGATTCCTGGACGCTTATTCGCGCCTGCTAATCAAAACCTGTCACCGCCGCGGGGCATTTGCGATGGGCGGAATGGCGGCGTTTATTCCCAGTAAAGATGCCGAACGTAACCAGTGGGTGCTGGACAAAGTACAGGCCGACAAACAGCGTGAAGCGGCGAACGGTCACGACGGAACCTGGATTGCGCATCCAGGGCTCGCCGACACGGTGAAAGCCATCTTCGATCAGGCACTGGGTGAACGTCCGAACCAGCTCCATGTGATGCGTGAACAGGATGCAGACATCACCGCAGCACAGTTGCTGGCGCCCTGTGCCGGTGAACGGACGGAAGCCGGTATGCGTGCCAATATCCGCGTCGCCGTGCAGTACATCGAAGCCTGGATCAGTGGCAACGGCTGTGTGCCTATCTACGGGCTGATGGAAGATGCCGCCACCGCTGAAATCTCACGTACCTCCATCTGGCAATGGATCCATCACCGTAAAACGCTGCAAAGCGGCGAGGTCGTTACTGAAACCCTGTTCCGCCAGATGCTGGCAGAAGAGTTGCAGGTGATCCGACAAGAACTGGGTGACTCACGCTATCACGCAGGGCGCTTTGAAGAGGCCGCCTCGCTGATGGAACGCATTACCACTGAATCCGAACTGGTTGAGTTTCTGACTCTGCCGGGCTACCGCTTACTTCCCTGAACCCTGACAAGGAGCTCCACCATGACTTCTCGTACCCAACAGATTCAGCAGACAGAACAAACCTGGCGCGATGCACGCTGGGATGGCATCACCCGTCCTTACAGCGCTGAAGAGGTGGTCAAACTGCGCGGGTCGGTTAACCCGGCCTGTACGCTGGCTGAAAACGGCGCGGAAAAACTCTGGGCGCTGCTTAACGGTGGAGCCAAAAAGGGCTACATCAATAGCCTGGGCGCACTGACGGGCGGGCAGGCACTGCAACAGGCAAAAGCGGGGATTGAGGCGATCTACCTCTCCGGCTGGCAGGTGGCAGCCGATGCTAACCTTGCCGCCAGCATGTACCCGGACCAGTCGCTGTATCCGGCGAACTCCGTACCGTCGGTGGTGGAACGTATCAATAACACCTTCCAGCGTGCCGATCAGATTCAGTGGTCATCGAATATTGAGCCTGGAAACCCGCGCTATGTGGACTATTTCCTGCCGATCGTGGCCGATGCGGAGGCAGGGTTTGGCGGGGTATTAAATGCGTTTGAGCTGATGAAATCGATGATCCAGGCCGGCGCGGCAGGCGTCCATTTCGAAGACCAGCTGGCATCGGTGAAGAAGTGCGGCCATATGGGCGGTAAAGTGCTGGTGCCGACCCAGGAAGCGATCCAAAAGTTGGTGGCAGCACGCCTGGCGGCCGATGTGATGGGCGTACCTACGGTGCTGATTGCCCGCACGGATGCGGATGCAGCAGACCTGATCACCTCCGACTGCGATGAATACGACCGCGAATTTATTAGCGGAGAGCGCACACCGGAAGGCTTCTTCCGCACCCATGCCGGCATTGAGCAGGCGATCAGCCGGGGCCTGGCTTATTCACCTTATGCCGATGTGATCTGGTGTGAAACCTCAAAGCCGGATCTTGAGCAGGCGCGGCGCTTTGCCGAAGCCATTCACGCGCGCTTCCCCGGTAAGTTGCTGGCCTATAACTGCTCACCGTCATTCAACTGGAAGAAGAACCTCGACGACACCACGATTGCCCGCTTCCAGCAGGCGCTGTCAGAGATGGGCTACAAATACCAGTTCATCACTCTGGCGGGCATTCACAGCATGTGGTTCAACATGTTCGATCTCGCACAAGCTTACGCGCAGGGTGAAGGCATGCGCCACTACGTGGAGAAAGTGCAGCAGCCAGAGTTTGCCGCGATTGAACAGGGCTACACCTTCTCGTCGCATCAGCAGGAGGTCGGAACGGGGTACTTTGATCATGTTACGACCATCATCCAGGGCGGGGTGTCATCAGTGACCGCCCTGACCGGATCGACGGAAGAAGAGCAGTTCTGATAAGCCAATCAAAGGGGGCGGGCCTGCCCGTCCCTTCGTCATGCCATCACCGGAGGTGAACCATGACCACGCTGGAAACCCTGATTGCCCGCACCATCCTGCAAGGATTTGACGCCCAGTATGGACGCTTCCTCGAAGTCACTGCCGGGGCGCAACAGCGCTTTGAACAGGCCGACTGGCAGGCGGTACAACACGCGATGAAGGCCCGTATCCATCTCTACGACCACCATGTTGGTCTGGTGGTCGAGCAGCTGCGCTGCATTACCGCATCGCAGTCGGAGGATCGCGACTTTCTCCAGCAGGTGAAAACCATTTACACCGATCTGCTGCCGGATTACCCGCGCTTTGAAATAGCTGAAAGCTTTTTTAATTCCGTCTACTGCCGTTTGTTCAGCCACCAGGCACTGACGCCGGAACGGTTGTTTATCTTCAGTTCGCAGCCAGAACAGCGATTCCGTACCATTCCGCGCCCGCTGGCAAAAACCTTCAGTGCGGCCGATGGCTGGCAGCCTTTACTGAGCCGTTTACTGCACGATCTGCCGTTGCGCCTGCCGTGGCAGGATATGGCACGCGATATCCAGTTTATCATGGCGCATCTGCGGGAAAACTTTAGCGCGAGTGAGCTGCAACAGGCGAGTTTACAGGTGGCTAACGAACTGTTTTACCGTAATAAAGCGGCCTGGCTGGTGGCCAAACTGCGCACACCGTCGGGCGTCTGTGCCTTCCTGCTGCCGATCCACCGCAGTGACGAAGGTGCGCTGTTTATTGATACCTGCCTGACGCGCAACCGTGAGGCGAGCATCGTCTTCGGCTTCGCCCGCTCCTACTTTATGGTGTATGCCCCTTTGCCTGCGGCGCTGGTCGAATGGCTGCGCGAGATCCTGCCGGGAAAAACCACCGCTGAACTGTATATGGCGATTGGCTGCCAGAAGCATGGCAAAACCGAAACCTATCGCGAATATCTCCATTATATGACGGCCACCACCGAGCAGTTTGTGGTGGCGCCCGGGGTGCCGGGGCTGGTGATGCTGGTGTTTACCCTGCCAGGCTTTGATCGGGTATTTAAAGTGATCAAAGACCGCTTTGCACCACAGAAAGAGGTGACGCCAGAGCGGGTACGTCAGTGCTACCAGCTGGTGAAAGAACATGACCGCGTAGGCAGAATGGCGGATACGCAGGAGTTCGAAAATTTTGCCATCGAAGAGAAGCGGCTCAGCCCTGCGCTGCTGGCGTTGCTGGAGCGGGAAGTGCCGGAGAAGTTGCAACGCCACGGTGAGATGCTGACCATCAGCCATCTGTATATGGAACGGCGCATGACACCGCTGAACCTGTGGCTGGAGCAGGCCAGCACGCAGCAGCGCCGTGAGGCGATAGAAGAGTACGGCAACGCGGTGAAGCAGCTGGCGGCGGCCAATATCTTCCCCGGCGATATGTTGTATAAAAACTTTGGCGTCACCCGTCACGGGCGAGTGGTGTTCTATGACTACGATGAAATCAGCTACATGACGGAAGTGAACTTCCGCGACATCCCGCCCGCCCGCTACCCGGAAGATGAATTAAGCCATGAGCCCTGGTACAGCGTGTCGCCAGAGGATGTGTTCCCGGAAGAGTTCCGACACTACCTGTGCGCCGACCCGGCTATCGCCACGCTGTTTGATGAAATGCACGCGGAGCTGTTCCACGCCGACTTCTGGCGCGGACTGCAGCAGCGTATCCGCGCGGGGCACATTGAAGATGTGTTCGCCTACCGTCGCCGTCAGCGCTTCAGCCAGCGCTATGGTTCACTGGATGCGGCGGGTTAGCGCGATCCACCGTATTCACGGGTGATCTCTTTCGCTGCTTTAATCACCAGCGCACCGATCTCTGTAACGCGATCGTCGGTAATGCGTGAAATCGGGCCGGAGATTGAAATCGCGGCAAAGGGTTCGCGGTGCTCGTCGTAGATGCAGGCGGCGATGCAGCGCAGGCCCAGCGCGTGTTCTTCATCATCAAACGAATAGCCTGTCTTGCGCACCAGCGCGAGATTCTCTTTCAAACTGTGTGGCGACATCAGCGTTTTCGGCGTGTAGTGATGAAGCCCCTGACGATGCAGTAGTTCACTCACCTGCTTATCATCAAGGTTGGCGAGAAACGCCTTACCGGCACCGGACGCATGCATCGGCAGCTTGCCGCCAATCGGTGCTGACATGCGCATCAGCTGAGAGCACTGCACTTGATCGATAATCACCGCCTGGTGATCGCTGAGGTCCAGTACCGCGAGATTCACCGTTTCACCAGAGGCCTCCATCAGCGTGCGCAGCATCGGGTGGACCAGCGCCAGCAGGTTACGGCTTTGCAAAAAGCTGCTGCCGACGACAAATGCGTGCGCCCCGATGGTCCACAGCCCTAAATCCCCGACCTGCCGCACAAATCCCTGCTGCTGCATGGTGGTTAACAGGCGATGCGTGGTGGAGTTCGGCAGCCCGGCCTGCTGGGCCAGCTCGGTCAGCGCCACATTACCGTGGGACTCGGCAATAAATTCCAGCAGCTTCAGGCCGCGGGTTAACGACTGAACCTGCCCGGCCGGGGCGGCCGTGGATGCAGCGGCGGCACGTGGCTTCTTGCCGCGTTTCACGACGACGGGGGTGACCATACCTGACTCCTTTGTGTCCTCATTATGGAAATCATTTTCGTTCTATACCCGTCATACTTCAAGCGGCTTCTGCATTTGTTACCTGGCTGAAAATGTCTCACCTGGCATCGCTGTTACCCGCACAAAAGTTGTGCCAGTATGACGTGCTGGCAGTGGTGCCTGGTTGAGATGCTGAAGGGGAAGAGTCGTGAGTAACCGGATTGAAGCGCTGCATCAGCAGTTGAAGAAACGCATCATGCTGCTGGATGGTGGCATGGGAACGATGATCCAGAGCTACAAACTGGAAGAAGAGGATTTTCGCGGTGTGCGTTTTGCCGACTGGCCCAGCGATCTGAAGGGCAACAACGATCTGCTGGTGCTGACGAAACCCGATATTATCAGCGAAATCCACAACGGTTACCTCGCGGCGGGTGCCGACATTCTGGAAACCAACACCTTCAACTCCACCACTATCGCGATGGCCGATTACCAGATGGAATCGCTGTCGGCAGAAATCAACTATGTGGCAGCCAAACTGGCGCGCGCCTGTGCGGATGAATGGACCGCCCGCACGCCAGATCGTCCGCGTTATGTCGCCGGTGTGTTAGGGCCCACTAACCGTACCTGCTCCATCTCTCCTGATGTGAACGATCCCGCTTTCCGCAATGTTACCTTTAACCAGCTGGTGGAAGCCTACCGGGAATCCACCCGTGCGCTGGTGGAAGGTGGCGCTGACATTATTATGATTGAGACGGTGTTCGATACCCTGAATGCCAAGGCGGCGATCTTTGCCGTTAAAGAGGAATTTGAAGCGCTGGGCGTTGAGCTGCCGCTGATGATCTCCGGCACCATCACCGATGCCTCCGGCCGAACGCTCTCCGGCCAGACCACGGAAGCCTTCTATAACTCACTGCGCCACGCGGAACCGCTCTCCTTTGGCCTGAACTGTGCCCTCGGCCCGGACGAGCTGCGTCAGTACGTGGCGGAGCTGGCGCGTATTGCCGAAGGTTATGTGACCGCGCACCCGAATGCCGGGCTGCCCAACGCCTTTGGTGAATACGATCTTGATGCGCGCATTATGGCCGAGCAGATTGGTGAATGGGCGCAGGCGGGTTTCCTCAATATTGTCGGCGGCTGCTGTGGCACTACGCCCGCGCACATCGCGGCGATGGCGAAAGCGGTGGAGGGCGTTGCCCCGCGCCCGCTGCCGACGCTGCCCGTTGCCTGCCGCCTTGCCGGGCTGGAGCCGCTGACCATCAGCGCAGAAAGCCTGTTTGTGAACGTGGGTGAACGGACCAACGTTACCGGATCGGCAAAATTTAAGCGTCTGATCAAAGAAGAGAAGTATAACGAAGCGCTGGAAGTGGCTTTACAGCAGGTGCAGAGCGGCGCGCAGATTATCGATATCAACATGGATGAGGGGATGCTCGACGCCGAAGCGGCGATGGTGCGCTTCCTCAACCTGATTGCCGGGGAACCGGATATCGCCCGCGTGCCGATTATGATCGACTCCTCCAAATGGGATGTGATCGAGAAAGGTCTGCAATGTATCCAGGGCAAGGGCATCGTTAACTCGATCTCCATGAAAGAGGGCGTCGACCAGTTCCTGCATCATGCGCGCCTGGTGCGGCGCTACGGTGCGGCGATGGTGGTGATGGCCTTCGATGAAGAGGGCCAGGCCGATACCCGCGCGCGTAAAATCGAGATCTGCCGCCGTGCCTACCAGCTGCTGACGGAAGAGGTCGGTTTCCCGCCGGAAGATATTATCTTTGACCCGAATATCTTCGCGGTCGCCACCGGCATTGAAGAGCATAACAACTACGCGATGGACTTTATCGGCGCCTGTGAAGACATCAAACGCGAACTGCCGCATGCGATGATCTCCGGCGGCGTTTCCAACGTCTCCTTCTCGTTCCGTGGCAACGACCCGGTACGCGAAGCGATCCACGCCGTCTTCCTCTATCACGCCATTCGTAACGGCATGGATATGGGCATCGTCAACGCCGGACAACTGGCGATCTATGACGACTTGCCCGCCGACCTGCGCGATGCGGTAGAAGATGTGATCCAGAACCGCCGCGATGACGGTACGGAGCGTTTGCTGGATGTGGCGGAGAAATATCGCGGCAGCAAAGCCGACGATGACAGCACCAAACCGCAGGCCGAATGGCGCAGCTGGGACGTGGCGAAACGGCTGGAATACTCGCTGGTGAAAGGCATTACCGAGTTTATTGAGGTTGATACCGAAGCCGCCCGTCTGCTCGCCTCACGCCCGATTGAGGTGATAGAAGGGCCGCTGATGGCCGGGATGAACGTGGTGGGGGATCTGTTTGGTGAGGGCAAAATGTTTCTGCCGCAGGTGGTCAAATCAGCACGCGTGATGAAGCAGGCGGTCGCCTGGCTTGAACCTTACATTGAAGCCAGCAAAGAGAAGGGCAGTACCAACGGTAAAATCGTGCTGGCGACGGTAAAAGGGGATGTACACGACATCGGAAAAAACATCGTTGGCGTGGTGTTGCAGTGTAATAACTACGAAATCATTGACCTGGGCGTGATGGTGCCCAGTGAAAAAATTCTGAGAACCGCCCGTGAGCACAATGCCGATATTATCGGGCTTTCCGGGCTGATTACCCCGTCGCTGGATGAAATGGTTAACGTGGCCAAAGAGATGGAGCGCCAGGGCTTTACCCTGCCGCTGCTGATTGGCGGGGCGACCACTTCCAAGGCGCACACGGCGGTCAAAATCGAACAGAACTACAGTGGCCCGACGGTGTATGTGCAGAATGCCTCACGCACCGTCGGCGTGGTTTCCGCGCTGCTGTCAGCCACTCAGTACGACGGCTTTGTTGCCCGCACGCGCAAAGAGTACGACACCGTGCGCATTCAGCATGCACGTAAAAAACCGCGTACGCCGCCGGTGACTTTACAGGTGGCGCGTGACAACGATTTTGCCTTCGACTGGGAAAGTTACACTCCACCGGTAGCACACAGGCTGGGTGTGAGCGAAGTGAGCGCTAACATCGAAACGTTGCGTAACTACATCGACTGGACGCCATTCTTTATGACCTGGTCACTGGCGGGCAAATATCCGCGTATTCTGGAAGATGAAGTGGTCGGTGAAGAAGCCAAACGCCTGTTTGCCGATGCCAACGCAATGCTGGATCAGCTGAGCCGCGACGGCTCGCTCAATCCTCGCGGCGTGGTGGGTATTTTCCCGGCTAACCGTGTCGGGGACGATATTGAAATCTACACGGATGAATCGCGCACTGAAATTCTGAAAGTGAGTCATCACTTACGCCAGCAGACCGAGAAAAAGGGCTTTGCTAACTACTGCCTGGCTGATTTTGTTGCACCGAAGTTGAGCGGCAAAGCCGATTACCTGGGGGCATTTGCCGTCACCGCAGGCCTGGAAGAAGATGCGCTGGCAGAGGCCTGGGATGCACAGCACGACGACTACAACAAAATTATGGTTAAAGCCCTGTCAGACCGTCTGGCGGAAGGCTTTGCCGAATATCTGCATGAGCGGGTGCGTAAAGTAATCTGGGGCTTTGCCGCCACGGAAAACCTCAGCAACGACGAGTTGATTCGGGAAAACTACCAGGGCATTCGCCCTGCGCCTGGCTACCCGGCCTGCCCGGAGCACACGGAGAAAGCCACTATCTGGGAACTGCTCGATGTGGAAACTCACACCGGCATGAAACTGACGGAATCCTTCGCCATGTGGCCAGGGGCGGCGGTGTCTGGCTGGTACTTCAGCCACCCGGAGAGTAAATACTTTGCCGTGGCCCAGCTCCAGCGCGACCAGATTGAAGACTACGCCCGGCGGAAAGGGATGTCGGTTACCGACATTGAGCGCTGGCTTGCACCGAATCTGGGATATGACGCTGATTAAAAACGTGTTCATTGCTCTTCATTGAGAATTGATAAGGTCATCATCGGCTAAACTAACACTATCAGCACAGCGGATGTTTTTACTGCTGTGCATAGTCAGTCTTTCTGAGTGATGAGGTCGATATCTGTGTTAACCCTGCTTAATCTTCTTTCTGCCGTGGCGCTACTGGTGTGGGGGACGCACATCGTGCGTACCGGCATCATGCGCGTTTACGGCGCCGATCTGCGGCGGGTACTCAGCCGCAGCGTGGCAAAAAAACCGATGGCGTTTCTGGCGGGCATTGGCGTGACCGCCCTGGTACAGAGCAGCAATGCCACCACCATGCTGGTGACGTCATTTGTCGCACAGGAGCTGGTGGGGCTGACGCCTGCCCTGGTGATTATCCTTGGTGCGGACGTCGGTACGGCGCTGATGGCGCGTATCCTCACTTTTGATCTCTCCTGGCTGTCGCCGTTGTTTATCTTCTTTGGCGTGGTGTTCTTCCTTGGCCGTAAACAGACCCGTGCCGGGCAGATAGGGCGTGCCAGCATCGGGCTGGGATTAATTCTTCTGGCCTTGCAGCTTATTGTTGCCGCCGCTACGCCGATCACCCAGGCAGCCGGAGTGAAAGTGTTGTTCTCATCACTGACCGGTGATGTGATGCTCGATTCCCTTATCGGTGCGCTGTTTGCGATTATCAGCTACTCCAGCCTGGCGGCCGTCCTGCTGACCGCCACGCTGACGGCGACCGGGGTGATTTCCTTCAAAGTCGCCCTGTGTCTGGTGGTCGGCGCTAACCTGGGCAGCGGGCTGCTGGCGATGCTGAATAACAGCGCGTCGAATGCCTCCGGCAAACGGGTGGCGCTCGGCAGCCTGCTGTTTAAATTTATCGGCTCGCTGCTGGTGCTGCCGTTTATCGATCCGCTGGCGGGGTGGCTGGAGAAGTTGCCGGTCAACGATGAAGAGTTAGTGATCTTCTTCCATGTGTTTTACAACCTGATCCGCTGCATCATCATGGTGCCCTTTGCCGAACCGATGGCTGCGCTGTGTCATCGACTTATCCGTGAGGAGCCGGAAACCGACCTGCGCCTGAAACCGCGTCATCTTGATCCTGGCTCGCTGGATACGCCCGCACTGGCGCTGGCGAATGCCTCACGCGAAACCCTGCGAATGGGGGATGTGATGGAACAGATGCTGGCGACCTTCAGCAAAGTTGTGCACGGCGAACTGCGTGAAGACCGCGAAATTCGCAAGCTGGATGATGATGTTGATGTGTTGTACACCGCCATCAAACTCTATCTGGCACAGATGCCGAAAGAAGACCTGCCGGAAGAGGATTCACGGCGCTGGGCAGAAATTATCGAGATGGCCCTCAACCTGGAGCAGGCAGGGGATATTCTTGAACGGATCAGCGGCGATGTGGCCGATAAATCACTGGCCGCGCGGCGCGCATTCTCGGTAGAAGGTTTGCAGGAGCTGGACGCTCAGATAGAGCTGCTGACCAACAACCTGCGTCTGAGCCTGTCGGTATTCTTATCCCGCGATATTACCAGTGCGAAACGCCTGCGTCGTTCCAAGCACCGTTTTCGCATCACCAACCGTCGCTACTCGCACGCCCATGTAGACCGCCTGCATCAGCATAACGTACAGAGCATCGAAACCAGTTCGCTGCATCTGGGGTTGCTGGGGGATATGAAACGTCTGAACTCCCTGTTCTGCGCGGTGGCATACAGTGTGCTGGAGCAGGCGGATGATGACAAAGATGATGAGTGAGGCGTGATGATCACAGGGGGGGATGCCCCCTGTGATGAACAGATTACGTCTTGTTAATCGCTTTCCCTGACCAGTAACCCGCCAGCAGTGAACCGGACAGATTATGCCACACGGAGAACAGCGCGCCCGGCAGTGCCGCCAGTGGTGAGAAGTACATTTTCCCCAGCGCCGCAGCCAGACCGGAGTTCTGCATGCCCACTTCCAGCGCCAGCGTGCGGCAGGTGGATTCGTCGAAGCCAAACAGCTTGCCGCCCCAGTAACCGCCCAGCAGACCAATGGCGTTATGCAGGATCACCGCCACAATCACCATCAGGCCAACCGAGCCGATAAAGCCCTGGCTGCCCGCGACCACGGCACTGATGATCAGCAGAATACAGATCATGGAAAAGGCGGGCAGATAAGGCTCCACGCGCTTCACTACGCCGTTCATGGTGTGGTGGATCACCAGGCCGAGACTGATCGGCACGACGACAATTTTCACAATACTCAGCAGCATCCCCACCACATCCACCTGAATATGGGTATCTACATAGAATTTGGTCAGCAGCGGCGTAGCGAACACGCCAACCAGCGCCGAGACGGAGGAGATGGTCACGGACAAGGCGACATCGCCTTTAGCCAGATAGATCATCACGTTAGACGCGGTGCCGCTGGCTACGCTGCCCACCAGAATCATACCCGCTGCCAGGTCAGGCGGCATATGGAACAGCTTTGCCAGGCCCCAGGCTGCCAGCGGCATCACCAGATAGTGCAGGAACGTACCGGCAATGACCGGCGCCGGACGGGTCAGTACCCGTTTGAAATCGCCGACGTTGAGCGTCACACCCATACCGAACATAATCAGCATCAGCAGGTAAGGCACATAAGGCCCCATTCCGGTGAAGGTCGTGGGTGTGTAATACGCAGCAACAGAGAGCAGGACTGCCCAGAGGGGGAACAGTCGGGTAAAAGTGGCGAGCATAGAGAGGCTTCCTTTTTTGAATCGCGCTTTTTCTTTCAGCGGTTATGCAGGTGATTTGAGTTTTTCATAGCAATAAAAAAACCGGGCAAGGCCCGGTTTCATCATCATTCAAACAGATTGCGGTGCAGCGTCTGAACGATTTTTTCTGCATCCTGCCCTGGGACCAGGAAGCAGAGATTGTAGCTGCTGGCGCCATAACAGATCATGCGCAGATTGAACGGCTCCAGCACGCCAAACACCTCTTTGCCCACGCCACAGGCCTGAGAAAGTTTGTTGCCGATAATGGCAACCAGCGCCAGATTCTCTTCCACTTCCACCCGGCACAGGGAGGAGAGTTCCGTCAGCAACGCCTGTGTTAACAGGCTGTCTCCGGTTGAGGTTGAACCGGTGGTATCCAGCGTCAGCGCCACGCTCACTTCGGAGGTGGTGATCAGATCAACGGAGATATTGTGACGCGCCAGAATGTTGAAGACCTCGGCGAGGAACCCGCGCGCATGCAGCATATTCAGGCTGTGCAGCGTCAGCAGCGTCTGCTTACGGCGCAACGCAAGGGCGCGGAACAGCGGTGGGTTCTCGGTTTTATTGCACACCATTGTGCCACCGGCTGACGGATCTTTGCTGGAACCGACAAACACCGGAATATCACTGCGTACCGCAGGCAGCAGCGTTGCCGGATGCAGCACTTTTGCACCAAATGTCGCCATTTCGGCGGCTTCTTCAAAAGTGATCTCATCAATACGATGGGCGGAATGCACCACGCGCGGATCGGTGGTGTAGATACCCGGCACGTCGGTCCAGATATCAATGCGGCTGGCATGCAGCGCTTCACCCAGCAGGGCAGCCGTATAGTCACTGCCGCCACGGCCCAGCGTGGTGGTGCGGCCCTGCGCTTCACTCCCGATAAAGCCCTGAGTGACCACCAGAGATTCCTCAGTGCGGGCTTTCAGTTGCGTATTAACCAGTTCGTTCAGCAGCGTGACGTTCGGTTCTGCGCGGCCAAAGCGGTCGTTAGTGCGCATCACTTTACGTACATCGAACCACTCTGTGGCGACCTGACGCTGGCGCAGGATCTCAACGAACAGCAGGGTGGACATCAGTTCACCGTGACTGACCAGTTCATCGGTCAGGGCGGTAGAGGTCGACAGCGCTGCTGCTTCGGACAGCATACTGATGTTGTCCAGCATACGGTCGATTTCATCACGGATGACCGTCGGTTGATCCAGCGCGTCGATAATCGCGTACTGAATACGGCGAATGTCGTCGAGCAGGGACGCTCGCTGTTTTGGCTGCTGGCCTTCAGCCAGGGCAACCAGCAGATTGGTCACACCCGCAGAGGCGGACAGGACAACCAGACGCACATCGGGATTGGACAGCACCACATCAGCGCTGCGGTTCATAGCGGTAAAGTCGGCCACACTGGTGCCGCCAAATTTCGCCACGATCAGATTTTGAGACATTACGATGACTACCTTCGTGTCAGGATTTATTCCATCAGCTTGGCACAAGGGAAGGAGCACAACGGGGAGGACGTAGAATGAAGGCTACGAGTCACCCAGAAGCGCCCCACCTCGCCGCCCGACTACCGGACGTTGCTGGTGACAACCCAGAGGATTCAGCCCCTGCGGTCGATACGCCCCACTCCGCGTGGTTGATACCTCGGCGTCGCTCCCCATCATGCATTATCAAAGGATTCGGTTCCTCCAATACACTGCCTGGGCGACGCGCCTCTTCTGGCTTACACATTGCGTAAGTTGCGCATAGAAATATCGGGTTATGGTGCGGCTGTCAACGCTTGTCGGCGGATGATTATTCATTTTCGTTATACCCCGGCAGGTATCACTGACGCTAATCACTTTTGGTACATAAATCATCGTTTAGACTATAAGCGTCAATTCTTATAAGCACGGTCCGGGCTATAATTTTTTCCCGTAAAAGGGTATGAATAGTCATACTGAAAACCTCCATGCGAATCATTCGCACCGACGGAGCCAAAATCGTGGCGGGATGATAGCTGTGACCTGTTGCAGGAAGAGGGGAGCCGAACGCCCGTAACAGGTAATATATCGTCCGGTCTGAATGACAGTTCTTAAATAAAAAGAGTGTGTTGCTATGAAAAATATCAATCCGACACAAACCGCTGCCTGGCAGGCGCTGCTTCAGCATTTTGAACAAATGAAAGATGTGCAAATTGCTGACCTTTTCGCCAAAGATGCCAACCGGTTTGCTGCCTTCTCTGCCACGTTCGACGATCAGATGCTGGTGGATTTCTCCAAAAACCGCATCACCAGCGAAACCCTGGAAAAACTGCAGGCGCTGGCCAAAGAGACCGATCTGCAGGGGGCGATCAAATCGATGTTCTCCGGTGAGAAAATCAACCGTACTGAAGATCGTGCCGTACTGCACGTGGCGCTGCGTAACCGTAGCAACACGCCAATCGTCGTTGACGGCAAAGATGTGATGCCGGAAGTGAACGCGGTGCTGGAGAAGATGAAAGGTTTCTCTGAGCGCATCATCGGCGGTGAGTGGAAAGGCTTTACCGGTAAACCGATCACCGACGTGGTGAACATCGGTATCGGGGGTTCTGACCTGGGGCCATTTATGGTCACCGAAGCGCTGCGCCCGTATAAAAATCACCTGAATATGCACTTCGTTTCCAACGTTGACGGCACGCACATTGCTGAAACGCTGAAAACACTCAGCCCGGAAACCACCCTGTTCCTGGTGGCGTCGAAAACCTTCACCACGCAGGAAACCATGACCAACGCCCACAGCGCGCGTGACTGGTTCCTGACCTCGGGTCATCAGGAAGATGTAGCGAAGCACTTTGCTGCGCTGTCGACCAACGGTAAAGCGGTGGCCGAGTTCGGTATCGACACGGCTAACATGTTCGAATTCTGGGACTGGGTTGGCGGCCGTTACTCTCTGTGGTCAGCGATTGGTCTGTCGATCATCCTCTCTATCGGTTTCGACAACTTCGAGAAGCTGCTGGATGGCGCACACGCCATGGACCGTCACTTTGCCGATACCCCGGAAGAGAAAAACCTGCCGGTGCTGCTGGCGCTGATCGGCATCTGGTACAACAATTTCTTCGGTGCCGAAACCGAAGCCATTCTGCCTTACGATCAGTACATGCATCGCTTTGCCGCATACTTCCAGCAGGGCAACATGGAGTCCAACGGTAAAAATGTTGACCGTGCTGGTAACCCGGTCTCTTACCAGACTGGCCCGATTATCTGGGGCGAACCTGGCACCAACGGTCAACATGCGTTCTACCAGCTGATCCACCAGGGCACCAAGCTGGTGCCATGCGACTTTATCGCACCAGCGGTATCGCATAACAAGCTGGGCGATCATCACAGCAAGCTGCTGTCTAACTTCTTTGCTCAGACGGAAGCACTGGCGTTTGGTAAAGCTCGTGACGTGGTGGAGAAAGAGTTTGCAGATGCAGGCCTGGACGCTAAAGCCGTTGAGCACGTGGTGCCGTTCAAAGTGTTTGAAGGCAACCGTCCAACCAACTCCATCCTGCTGCGCGATATCACTCCGTACAGCCTCGGGGCGCTGATTGCACTGTATGAACATAAAATCTTCACTCAGGGCGTGATCCTTAATATCTTCACCTTCGATCAGTGGGGCGTGGAGCTGGGTAAACAGCTGGCTAACCGCATCCTGCCAGAACTGGCGGATGGTGAAGCAGTCAACAGCCATGACAGCTCGACGAATGGTCTGATTAATCGCTATAAATCCTGGCGTTAATCCCCGCGTGGGACGGCCCTTTTCTGGTCATCCCTCTGACCTGAACCCCCAGTTTCTGGGGGTTTTTTATTTTCTGGAAATAACTGGACCTGGTTGACAGTCGGACCTTTCTCTTTGTGACCGCCGCCGGGCGTTGGCAACCTGCTGGTACTCTGATTACACACCTCTTTTTCACCCCAAAGATGAATAAAGTGAAAAGAATGAGGATGGGTATAATCCTAAAAGCGCCTTAAACCGTGTCATTTTGAGACGGATAATTCTTAAATAAACATCCGGTAAAAACAAAAAAATTGTAATAACTCATTTGTTATTTAATTGATTCCTATCACTTTACAGTCGATATCTTGTCAATTATTACCGCTACGTCACTATTCCCCTCCCTGCATGCCTTTTTTAACTTTTCGTATCGATAATAAAGTAAGTATTGGTATTAACCGCTGTGTAAGTGCCTTTTACAGATTAAAATATCTGAATATCTCGTATTGTCAGATTTTTATCATCGCCTTCTCTTCTGGCCCGACACCTTGCCCGATGCGCTGCTTTCTGGAAATTAATTCCCCATACTGGAGTCGCCAGGTGCCATCCAGGCCCGGGCATCCATTCATTTAATGAAGGGAAAGTGTGATGAAAAAAGTCATATGGGCTACTGCAGCCATAGTGTACTTAGCGAGTGCAACTGGCGCGTTTGCCGCTGTTGAAGCCACTGGTACGCCAGCGGTTGAAACGGGTGATGCTGCCGGTGCTGATGCAGGTGCGATGTCGACCGGTGTCACCACCGCTGTTGGTATTGGCGCTGCTGGCGCACTGGCTGGCGTGCTGCTGGCAGCAAGCAGCGGTGGAAATGGTTCCAATACCGGAACAACAACCACCACCACCACAAGTACAACCCGCTAAGTTCAAAAATTAATCATAACCACACATTTGTGTGGTTATTTTCAGCCTTGTTCTACTTTGCTCAGGGACACACACAGTTGCGAAACCTACCACTTCTGCTGCTCTGCCTGCTGCTTCAGGCCTGTACACAAACGCAAAAAGGATTGGGTGAAACCGTCAAGCTGGCTTTTCTTGGCGTCGACGACATCCAGATGACTAACGAACAAATCGACAATATGCCTTACGCCAGCATGTATCTGCGCGTCAATGGCGGCCAGCAGATCTTTGTGGTGCTGGGCTTCAACGAAAATGGTCAGCAGAAGTGGATCACCCGCGATAAAGCTATGCTGGTGACCCAGCATGGTCGCATGGTGAAAACCCTTGGCATGGGCGATAACCTCAACGAGGTCAGCAATCTCGATAGCGATCCACTGCGTGATGCCCTGCATCTCACCGAAGGTGCAAGCTGGACCCGCACCCTGCGCTGGACCGAGGGCGGCACGCCTCAGGCAGGCACGGCGGTTTCCCACTTCTCGCGTCTGAAGGATGAGGTGCTGCAACTGGTGGGTCAGCCAGTGGCGTGCCGCGTCTGGCAGGAAGACGTGTCGATAGCGGAAAGCGGCGAATCCTGGCGCAACACCTTCTGGGTGGATATCTCCAGCGGACAGGTGCGCCAGTCACTGCAAATGCTGGGGGCAGACTATATCCCGGTTGAATCCACCATCCTGAAGCCTGCGAAATCATGAAAAAAATAACCCTTATTCTCGCAGGGATAGTGGCATCACTGTCGCTGCACGCCCAGGCCGACGGCCGGGTCGATGTCTTTTACCCTGGACAGACACAGCCGGTGGCGATCAGCGGAGCGGCCAATCTGGCGCAGCTGGTGACCAACCCGGCACTGACGCAGAAAACCTGGTGGCCGGGAACGGTGATCGGCGAAAAACGGGCGACGGTCGTGGCGGTACAGCAACAGCAGCAGCTGCTGGCACGCTTGCAGGCATGGCGCGATGAACTCAAAAGTGACGGCGACGAAGAACAGGCCGCCGTGGTGGAAAATGTTCGCCAGCAGATTGCCGGGCTGAAAGTCACAGGACGTCAGATCGTCAATCTGGACCCGGACTGGGTGCGTTTACGGCCGCAGGCTAACCGCACGCTGGAAGGGGAATACAGCCTGTATACCCTGGCAGAACCCACATCCGTCACGCTGGCTGGCGTGGTGGAAAATGCAGGGAAAACGCCGTGGGCAGCAGGACGATCCGTGGTTGAGTATCTTGATGCACATCCGCGAAGAGACGGCGGTGAACGCAACAAGGCGCAGGTGATCTCCCCGGGAGGAGAGGTGACGGAAGTGCCGGTGGCGTACTGGAACCGTCGCCATTATGAGCCGCAGCCGGGCAGCATCCTGTTTGTGGGCTTCTCTTCCTGGACGCTGCCGAGCGCCTATGCCGATCTTAACCAGCAGATCGTTTCTGTTCTGACGCACCGGATCCCTGACTGATGAAAAAACGTTATCTTCTCAGCCTGCTGTCACTCTCTGTCGCCTGTGCCTGCCAGGTTCAGGCTGCCGGTTATCCGGACCCGATTGGCCCGTCACAGTCTGACTTTGGTGGCGTCGGCCTGATGCAGGTGCCAACCGCGCGTATGGCCAAAGAGGGCGAGTTCAGCCTTAACTACCGTTATAACGATCAGTATCACTTCTACTCCTCCTCGGTGCAGCTGTTCCCGTGGCTGGAGGCGACCATCCGTTATACCGATGTGAAAACCCGCGAGTACAGTGCCGTTTCAAGTTTTTCGGGGAATCAGACCTACAAAGACAAAGCCTTCGACCTCAAACTACGCCTGTGGGAAGAGGGCTTCTGGCTGCCGGAAGTCTCCGTGGGGACGCGTGACCTCGGTGGTACGGGCCTGTTTGACAGTGAATATCTGGTGGCCACCAAAGCCTGGGGACCCTTTGATTTCACCCTCGGTATGGGCTGGGGCTATATCGGTAACAGCGGCACGGTGAAAAACCCGTTCTGCTCCGCCAGTGAAAAATATTGCTACCGCACCGAGGGCAGCGGCACCGCCGGTTCCGTCAGCGGTAGCGATATGTTCAAAGGGCCAACCGCTATCTTCGGCGGGATTGAATATCAGACGCCGTGGCAGCCGCTGCGCCTGAAAATGGAATACGAAGGTAACGACTACAAGGATGATTTCGCCGGGCGTCTGGAGCAGAAGAGCAAGTTTAACGTCGGGGCGATCTACCGCATTACCGACTGGGCAGATGTGAACGTCAGCTATGAGCGTGGCAACACCTTTATGGCCGGTTTCACCCTGCGCACCAACTTCAACGATCTGCATCAGACCCAGCGTGATACGCCGCAACCGGAATATAACCCGCAACCGCAGGAGCGCTTCCTCGATCCGACGGTGACGGCCAGTCAGTTGACCGATCTGAAGTACAACGCCGGGCTGAATGCCCCAAGCATTCAGGTTGAGGGCAGCACGCTGTACGTGAGCGGTGAGCAGGCGAAATATCGCGATACCACGCGCGGCGTCGATCGTGCCAACATCATCATGGTGAACCACCTGCCAGAGGGGATTGATACCCTGAAGGTGACCCAGACGCGCAGCCATATGCCGCAGGTGACCACGGAAACGAACGTGCCGAGTCTGCAACGTCAGCTGGCGGGATACCCGCTGGGGAGTGAAGAGACGCTACAGCAGCAACGTGTCAATCCGGTTGACCCGGGCCGCACCGAGCAGGGCTTCTTTATCGAGGGCGATCGCCTGAACTACAGCTTGTCGCCGGTGCTCAATCAGTCTGTTGGTGGCCCGGAAAGCTTCTACCTGTATCAGCTGGGCGTTATGGCGAACGCCAGTTTCTGGCTGACGGATCATTTGCTGGTAGATGGCAGCCTGTTCGGCAACCTTGCCAACAACTATGACAAGTTCAACTATAACGGCGCACCGGCGGACTCCACGCTGCCACGCGTACGTACCCATATTCGCGACTACGTTGAAAATAACGTTTACGTGAATAACCTGCAGGCCAACTACATGCGTGAACTTGGCAACGGCTTCTACGGCCAGGTGTATGGCGGGTATCTGGAAACCATGTACGGCGGAGCCGGGGGCGAAGTGCTTTACCGTCCGCTGGATTCCAGCTGGGCGATTGGCGTGGATGCGAACTACGTCAAACAGCGCGACTGGGACAACATGATGAAGTTCAACGACTATACGGCGAAGGTGGGCAACATTACCGGATACTGGCAGCCGTGGTTTATGCGTAACGTCCTGGTGAAAGCCAGCGTTGGGCAATATCTGGCTGAAGACAAAGGCGTTACCGTTGATGTTTCGAAGCGCTTTGACAGCGGGATTATCGTGGGCGCTTACGCCACGAAAACCAACGTCTCGGCAGAAGAGTATGGCGAAGGCGACTTCACCAAAGGCTTCTACATCTCCGTACCAATGGATGTCTTTAGCGTTTCACCAACCCGTGGCCGCGCGCAGGTCAACTGGACGCCGCTGACGCGTGATGGCGGACAGATGCTGGGCCGTAAATACCAGCTGTACGATATGACCAGCGACCGCGACGTTCATTACCGCTAGAGGATACGCCAGGGACGGCTTTTTCCTGTCGTCCCGTATCCGTCCTAATCCAATCGAAATGTTGTGATCTTCATCACACTGAAGCATATTGTTAATCGTCGGGTCGCCCGACGATTAACAGTCACTTTGAGGTGTATCATGACGTCCCCGGAACGTAACACGCCCGCCATCCGGCTGGCTTTTGCCCTGCAAATGGTATTAAACACTGGCCTGATCGTGCTGGCCTGTATTCTGATCATCTTTCTTGGCAAAGAGACCATCCATCTTGGCAACGTGCTGCTGAATACCGGCGAGCAGACATCGTCTTATCTGCTGATCGAAGGTATCGTGATCTACTTCCTCTATTTTGAGTTTATCGCGCTGATCATTAAGTATTTTCAGTCAGGCTACCACTTCCCGCTGCGCTACTTTGTCTACATCGGGATCACGGCAATCATTCGTCTGATTATCGTCGACCATAAAAACCCGTTCGATACCCTGGCCTACGCCATTGCCATCCTGATCCTGGTGGTCACCCTTTGGCTGGCGAACAGCAACCGTCTGAAGCGCGAATAAGTCGGTAAACCGGCCACAAAATCGTGGCTTTTTGCCGAGCTTTGATAGGTTTGCCGCCAGGGTCTGCGTTACACTGACGCATCGAAGATTTTGCGGAGAAGTGTTATGGCTGAGAACGCGCTGTCGCTATTGCGCGCGATCAACTGGCTACCGGATTCATCACCCCTGCTAACCGCCCCCCTGCTGGACTGGCTGATGGAAGTCGATTCGATGACCCGCCGTTTTGAGCGTCATTGCCAGGAGGTGACGGTTAATCTGCTGCGTGAAGGCTTTATCAGCGCGCAGGACGCGGCAGAGGATATCGCCCTGCTGCCAGCAGAAGCACGTTACTGGTTGCGAGAGATCGAACTGTGCGGCGACGGAGTTCCCTGGCTGGTGGCACGCACGCTGGTCCCGGAGTCGACCCTGAACGGACCGGAGCAGAAGCTGCAACAGCTGGGTACGGTGCCGCTGGGACGTTATCTGTTTGCCACCTCCACCTTAACGCGTGATTTTATTGATGTCGGCCACAGCGCTGAACTGTGGGGGCGGCGTTCACGCCTGCGTTTGTCGGGCAAGCCGCTATTACTGACCGAACTGTTTTTACCCGCTTCCCCGCTCTATGCCAGCGTGGCGGCAGAAGGGGGACGATAGCGTGGAGAGAAGTCTGCCAATGAGTAAGCTTTCGGCCTACAGCCGTCTGATGCGTATTGATAAACCGATAGGTTCGTTGCTGCTGTTGTGGCCAACACTCTGGGCATTGTGGCTGGCGGGAATGAAAATCCCACCACTCAATGTGCTGCTGGTCTTTGTGCTGGGGGTATTTTTTATGCGTGCTGCGGGCTGTGTGGTCAATGACTTTGCTGACCGCAAAATCGATGGCTTTGTGAAGCGTACCCGCGAGCGCCCGCTACCCAGCGGTGCGGTGACCACGCGTGAGGCAAAACTGCTGTTTGCCGGGCTGGTGCTGGTCTCCTTTGGTCTGGTGCTGACCATGAATAACATGACCATCTGGTTGTCGCTTGGTGGACTGGGGCTGGCCTGGCTGTATCCATTTATGAAGCGCTACACGCACCTGCCGCAGGTGGTGCTTGGGGCGGCATTTGGCTGGGCGATCCCGATGGGCTGGGCTGCGGTGAGTGAAACCGTTCCCCTGACCTGCTGGCTGCTGTTCCTGGCGAATATTTGCTGGACGGTGGCGTACGACACGCTTTATGCGATGGTTGATCGTGATGACGACCTGAAAATCGGCGTGAAATCTACCGCCATTCTATTTGGTCGTTTCGATAAGCTGATTGTGGGTCTGTTACAGCTGGCAACGCTTGGCCTGATGACGCTGGTGGGCTGGCAGCTGCATCTCAGCAGCGTATTCTACTGGGCGGTGCTGGTGGCGGGCGTGTTCTTTGTCCATCAGCAAAAACTGATTGCCGGACGTCAGCGCGATCGCTGCTTCCAGGCCTTCCTGAATAATAACTGGGTAGGGTTGGTGCTGTTCGTTGGCGTGGTACTGGGGATCAGATAAAACGCATAGGGGCCGATCATTTGTTTTGATCGGCCCACCACACTGACATCAATCTTGCTCTACGGCACTCTCAATGGTCATTCTCACATCCTGAGTAATCAGCTCTGCCAGCAGTTGATAAACCTGCTGTGTCTGCTCAACCTGAGCATCACCGGAATCGCTGATATAGCCTTCATCACGCAGCGTTAACACCAGCGACGTAAACACCGCCTTGTCAAAGAACTCCGGCGCGTTAATGCCATGCAGCACGGACAGACGCTGTGCCATGGTACGGCTCTCTTTTTCCAGTGTTCCACGGTTAATCGCCGGTTTCGCGCTGAGGATAGAGAAGGTGATCGAATAACGTTGCAGGGTTTCCCGCACGCCGGCAGCCAGCAGTTGCAGGGTACGGAAGCGACCAGCACTCAAGCGCAGACTGCTCTCTTCTGCAACCAGCAGCCCCTGACGAGCCATTTCAGCCACCAGTGAGTCGAGTACCTGGCCCAGTTCATCCGTGCTCCAGCGCAGGAACAGCTCGCTTTTCAGCATCGGATAGATCACCGTGACCTGACGCAGAAGCTCGGCACGGCTGATTTCACGGTGCTGCATCAGAATGGCGGCAATCAGCGACGGCATCACCAGCATGTGGTGGATGTTGTTGCGATAGTAGGTCATCAGCACTGCCTGCTCGCGCGGCAGCACCACGATCTCGCCAATGCTATCCTGCTCCAGCTCGAACTTGTTCATGCTCAGCGCATGTTCCAGCAGTGCTTCTGGCGTCATATCCGGCACGGTGGAATCCGGCGAATACGGCACATTGCGCAGCAGCTGCACGTAGCAGTCGAGCTGTTCGGTCAGCTGTTCACGGGTCATCGAACGCTGACGTGATGCCAGCAGCGCCGTCACACACAGGTTCATGGCATTGGCTGCCCCTGCATTGTTAATCCGCACCATCACTTTTTGCGCGATGTCATTCACGGCGGGGGTTAACCAGGCTGGACGCTGGGCTTCAATAGGATCGATAGCCTCACGCCATTCCGGTACCTGCTGATTCAGATACGCGACCAGCGGCAATGGCTCACCAAAGTTCACATAACCCTGGCCGAGATTACGCAGCTTACGCAGCCCACGTACCATTGACATAAAGCCTTCTTTCTCTTTGGTCGCGCCACGCAGCTCTTTGGCGTAAGTACCCACTTCCATCACATGCTCGTAACCGATGTAAATCGGCACCAGTGTGATAGGGCGGTTACCGCCGCGCAGCATCGCCTGAATCGTCATCGACAGCGTGCCGGTTTTCGGGTCCAGCAGGCGGCCAGTACGGGAACGGCCCCCTTCCACGAAGTATTCAACGGAATAGCCACGGGTGAACAGCTCACCAAGGTATTCACGGAACACCGTCGAGTAGAGCTTGTTGCCCTTGAAGGTACGACGAATAAAGAAGGCGCCCAGGCGACGGAAAATCGGGCCGGCTGGCCAGAAATTCAGGTTAATTCCGGCGGCAATATGCGGCGGCACCAGACCCTGGTGATACAGTACATAGGAGAGCAGCAGGTAGTCCATATGGCTACGATGGCAGGGCACGTAGACAATTTCATGTCCATCCTGTGCCAGCTGGCGCACGCGCTCACCGCCGTTAACATTGATTCCCTGATAGAGCTTGCTCCAGGTCCAACCCATGATGCGGTCAGTCAGACGAATCGCTTCGTAAGAGAAGTCAGCGGCAATCTCTTCCATCAGCTCAACGGCATTCTGCTGGGCTTTTTCATGGGGAATCTTTTTGCTGCGTGCTTCGTCTTCTACCGCTTTGGCGATCGCTTTGGACTGTAACAGTTTGTTGAACAGGTCCTGGCGCACTGGCAGACGCGGCCCAACGGCCGCTAAACGCTGGCGAGCAAAGTGCATACGTGCCACACGGGCCAGCTTCTGCGCGATGATTTTATCTGTACCGTGCTCGGTGGCCATATGGCGCAGCGATACCATCGGAGAGAAGCGAACAAAACTGTCGCGCCCCAGCCAGATGACGGCAAAGAATTTCTGAATACCATTCAGCATGCGCAGATGCGGCTGTTCGTTCCCCTGTACCTCACGGCCCGGCGCACGACCAAACATCACCGATACCGGTACCATTTGCACATCCAGATCGGGATGATTGCGGTGCAGATCGAGATAATCGTGGAACAGCTTGACCGACTGAAGATTCGGGACAAAGTACGGGAACAGGCGCGGGCCATCATGAATGAACACATGACGTGGCAATACCGTACCGTCGATCTCCAGAGGTTCCAGAGGATCGGGCAGGTCTTGTTTGCGACACTGCTCACGAAGTGCAAGGAGATCGGCCTTTGAATCATAAGGCAGCACATACATAATAGGGCGCGACGTATCAAGCCCGAGTTCAGCAACCGGTTCAGCCGGAATTGCTTTACTTTTTACCAGTAGTTTTACTGGAAGATTCAATAAGTTATAATATAATTTACGCCAACCTGACATAGACAACATGAAGCCTCTTGTTAGCAAAGCGCCGCAAGCATACCAGAAAGCGCCAACAGAATCTGTGGTGTTAAAAAACCTGTAGTTCCACTCATTGACGTTAAACTTCTCAAAGGGTTCCCTTATTATGGCAAATAATGTCACCGGACTGACGCGAATCATAAAAGCGGCCGGGTATTCGTGGAAAGGCATCCGTGCCGCCTGGCAGCATGAAGCTGCTTTTCGCCAGGAAGCCGTCGCGGCGATCATCGCGATTATCATTGCCTGCTGGCTGGACGTGGATGCCATTACCCGTGTGCTGCTGATTGGCTCCGTGATGCTGGTCATTATTGTCGAAATACTCAACAGCGCCATCGAAGCGGTTGTCGACCGCATCGGCAGTGAAATACATCCCCTGGCAGGCCGGGCCAAAGATATGGGCTCTGCGGCTGTGCTGTTGACTATCTTGCTGGCAATTTTTGTTTGGATCATGCTGTTAGTGCCACATTTGCGATGAGTTTTCCAAAAATCGCCACAAACTGCATTTCGCCCAACTTTAGGTTTTCAATGTCTAAATACCTGTATATACTCACAGTCGACTGTATAAACAACCAGGGGGCGGAATGAAAGCACTAACGGCGAGGCAGCAGCAGGTTTATGACCTGATTCGCGACCACATTAATCAAACTGGTATGCCACCTACGCGTGCAGAGATCGCCGCGCAGCTTGGTTTCCGTTCCCCGAATGCGGCTGAAGAGCACCTGAAGGCCTTAGCCCGTAAAGGCGTGATTGAGATCGTTTCTGGTGCTTCACGCGGTATTCGCCTGATGATGGAAGAAGAAGACGGACTTCCACTGATTGGTCGGGTTGCCGCTGGTGAGCCACTGCTGGCAGAGCAACACATTGAAGGCCACTACAAGGTTGACCCTGACCTGTTCAAGCCTGGCGCTGACTTCCTGTTGCGCGTCAGTGGAATGTCGATGAAAGACATCGGTATTATGGACGGCGACCTGTTAGCGGTACACAAAACGGAAGATGTGCGTAATGGCCAGGTTGTGGTGGCGCGCATTGATGATGAAGTGACCGTTAAACGCCTGAAACGCCAGGGTAATACGGTACAGCTTTTACCTGAAAACCCGGATTTCAAACCTATCATCGTCGATCTGCGTCAGCAGACGCTGACGATAGAAGGCCTTGCTGTTGGCGTTATCCGCAACGGCAATTGGCTGTAATCGTGACTCCCCGCTAAATCCTGCGCGCTGCTTCTGCGGCGCGTATTACCATCTGCAATCGCGTTAACTCTGATGGATTCTGATGAAACTGCTCACCTCTGCGGATAAAAGCCTCTGGCGGCTGGCGCTGCCGATGATCCTTTCTAATATTACCGTGCCTCTGCTTGGCCTGGTTGATACGGCTGTGATCGGCCATCTCGATAGCCCAACGTATCTTGGCGGAGTGGCAATCGGCACTACTGTCACCAGCTTCCTGTTTATGCTGCTACTGTTTCTTCGCATGAGCACCACCGGGCTGACAGCCCAGGCATTTGGCGCCAGTGATAAGTCTGCACTGGCGCGTGCGTTGATGCAGCCGCTGCTGCTGGCTCTGCTGGCCGGGCTGCTGTTTGTCCTGCTAAAAACCCCCATTACTCACCTTGCACTGGGCCTGACCGGTGGCAGCGACGAAGTCCTGCACCAGGCGGCACTGTTTATGCAGGTGCGCTGGCTCAGTGCCCCAGCAACACTGGCTAACCTCGTGCTGCTTGGCTGGCTGCTTGGGGTGCAGTATGCGCGTGCTCCGGTGATCCTGCTTGTGGTGGGTAATCTGGTCAATATTTTGCTGGATCTGTGGTTTGTTATTGGGCTGGGATGGGGCGTGCAGGGTGCGGCAGCAGCCACCGCGATCGCTGAATATGTCAGCTTTATAGTCGGCCTGCTGCTGGTATGGCGGGTGATGAAACTGCGTGGTTTGTCGGTAGGGCTGATGCTGAACGCCTGGCGCGGTGATGTGGCGCGCCTGCTGCGCTTAAACCGCGACATCATGCTGCGTTCTCTGTTGCTGCAAATGTGCTTTGCGTCGCTGACAATTTTTGGTGCCCGCCTGGGGAATGATGTCGTCGCGGTCAACGCCGTGCTACTGATGTTCCTCACCTTCACCGCCTATGCACTGGATGGTTTCGCCTATGCGGTTGAAGCCTGTTCAGGGGAAGCCTACGGCGCGAAAAACAGTCAGCAATTACTTAGCGTCTGGCACGCTGCCTGCAGGCAGTCGTTGATAGTCGCAATGGGGTTCTCTCTGTTCTATGCCCTGTTTGGTGAGCAAATTATCGCGCTGCTGACTTCTCTGGAACCGCTTCGGCAGCTTGCCGATCGGTATTTATGGTGGCAGGTGCTGATGCCATTGGCGGGTGTGGGCTGTTATTTGCTGGATGGCATGTTTATCGGCGCCACCCGGGCCAGTGAGATGCGCAACAGTATGGCTATCGCAGCTCTGGGCTTTAGTTTGACGCTGTTTAGCGTGCCGTGGCTGGGTAATCATGGTCTGTGGTTGGCGGTGACGCTGTTCCTGCTGCTGCGCGGTGTCTCCCTGTGGGTCATCTGGCGTCGTCACTGGCGTAATGGTACATGGTTCGCGCAGTGACACATTTGCTTACGTAACCCGAAGCTTCGCTAGTTTATTGAATTTTAGGGGTTTTTAGCAATTTTTTACCACTATTGCCAGCGGGTTAACTGCCGGGTGCCGATTTCTCTACTACAATTATCTTTGTCTTAGGCAAATAACCAGATAATTATCTGGATATTCAGCGAATTTTTGAGACGAAAAAGCTGTTTTAACCCAAGGTAGAGGAATCACATTATGAATAAAGACGAAGCCGGCGGTAACTGGAAACAGTTTAAAGGTAAAGTGAAAGAACAATGGGGCAAGCTGACTGATGATGATCTGACGATCGTTGAAGGTAAACGCGACCAGTTGGTAGGTAAAATTCAGGAGCGCTACGGCTATCAGAAAGATAAAGCCGAGAAAGAGCTTAGTGAATGGGAAACTCGCAATAACCACCGCTGGTAAAACAGCGGCCCCTTTCAGGGCGATGCTCCAGCCCCGGCACAAGGACCGTGCCACTCAGTTCTTTCTCCTTCCTCATAAAATCTAATCAACGCCCGCGTTTTTTACTCTGCACACTATGATCGTGCTGGCATGCATCCTGATGCGTACAGGCTTCAATTTCCCCGCATTTTTGACAGAATCCATGCGCTTCAATCACGCTATGCCCCAGGGTAAAACCTGACTTCAGGGCCAGCGATTTCAAAATATCTTCCACACCATCGGCATGTTGCTCAGCGACTGAACCACAGCGGTCACAAATCAGCATCGCTGAGGTATGTGACGGCTCTTCAAAGTGATGGCAGACCACATAGCTGTTGGTGGACTCCACACGATGGATAAAGCCCTGTTCCAGCAGGAAGTCCAGTGCTCGGTAGATGGTTGGGGGCTTCGCCTGGGGTTCAGATACGCGCAGTAAGTCCAGCAGGTCGTAGGCGCTGATGGCCCCATTCTGCTCACTCATCAAACGCAGGACTTCAAGGCGCTGCGGCGTGAGTCGCACGCTGCGCTGCTGACAGATAACTTCCGCCTGCGACAGGATTTTTTCAGCACTGGTAATGTTCATTGTTCCCCCTCAGGCCATTTCAGGATGTTATTTTATCACGTCTGCAACAAAACGCCGAGTTCACCGTCAGGCAACCCTCAGCCACCTGCACAGACTCAACCATTTACTGGTATTGCTGATAAGCGCAGAAGGTAAAAAAAATTTCATCATTGTTTTCAGTGTACCAGGGCCACTCTTTTTTCATTCAGCATCGCTAATCTGATTTGCAGGGCTTAAGGTTCGTGACTACCTTTTTCAAAGGGCTATGCGCGTTTGGCACTGAAAAAAACAGATGCAGAACGTTCAACTGTTAGCGTGTTAACAGATTAATAAAATGGCAATGACCTGATAAGCCCACTCATCTTCTCTCAATTCACAGCAATGAAATGGTGCCTTTATGTTCATTATTCAGGCATTCGGTTATGCGTGTCTTTGCGCATTCGCTTTTTCATTTTTTTATGGTGGGTTTGGGGTCAATGGCAAATAAATTCAATAAATTAATCGGTTTTTCCGCGCCCGTAGTATTACCCGCTCTGTTGCTTACTCCGCTGAGTGCGTTTGCTGCCGGTAACTATTTCGATGCCCGCAATGATGCAATGGGGGGGACGGGCGTTGCCTCCTCCAGTTACGGTTCGGCGGTGCTGGCTAACCCGGCTTTGATGACCAAAGCGAAACCGGAAGACAGCGTCAGTATTACCCTGCCGGCCGTCGGTGCGCAGATCAGCGATAAGGGAAAACTGGTCGATAAGGTGGATGACCTGACCAATGCGGTCGACAGTTACAAAGACCTGGCAAATAATTTCGTCTTCCCCACGGATATCCCACGTGCCCAGGTGGCTGCGGGTGATCTTGCCGATCGTCTGCGCGAGATCAAAGGGCAGAAGGCATGGGCAAACGCGGGTGCAGCATTTGCGGTGACCGTCCCGAATGAGGTTCTGCCTTTCGCGTTTGTCACCAAAGCCTACGGTACCGCCTCTGTGGTAACGGATGTCACGCAAAGTGATATCGATTATCTGCAAGGCATTGCCGATGGCACTAACATTCCGACGACAGCAGGGCTGAACAGTCTGACCTCCGCCGGGCTGGGACGTGCAGCGGTGGTTTACGATATGGGGATCGCCGTCGCACATGAGTTTGATTTCGGCGGTCAGCCGGTTTCACTGGGGATCACGCCAAAGCTGCAAAAAACCACGCTATATAACTACAGCGCTTCGGTATACAGCTATGACAAATCAGACTTCACCAACGGCAATTATAAAAACACGAACACCGGTTTTAACCTGGATGCGGGCGCATCCACCGACCTCGGTGAAAACTGGACGCTGGGCCTGAGCGCGCAGAACCTGATCTCACGTGATATCGACACCAAAGAGGTCAGTGGTTACAAGGATACCTATCAAATCCGTCCGCTGGTCACCTCCGGCGTGTCATTCCATACCGAGCGCCTGACAACGGCACTGGATGTGGACCTGACCCCGACTAAGCGCTTTAAAACGCAACAGGACAGCCAGTACGCTGCCGTGGGTGCGGAGTATCGTCTGCTGGACTGGCTGCAACTGCGTGCTGGTTACCGTGCTGACGTGAAGTCCAATGACACCAATGTGTTCACCGGCGGTTTTGGTCTGTCACCGTTTAACAAAGTGCATCTGGATCTCGCCGGGATGGTGGGCAAAGACAATACCTGGGGCGCGGTTGCCCAGTTGAACTTTACTTTCTGATTTTCTGCCAGCAGCCAGCCCACGGGCTGCTGGCTATCACCTTTCCCTGAGCCTGTATCCTCGCTGCCCGCCGTGCTATCATTGCGCACAATATCGACACTCCCTTTCTGATACAGAGTTAACGCTTTTCATGACCGATAATTTCCCTGCACATCGTTTTTCAATTGCCCCAATGCTCGACTGGACCGATCGCCACTGCCGTTACTTTCATCGTCAGCTGACGCGCCAGACGCTGCTGTACACCGAAATGGTGACCACCGGTGCGATTATCCACGGCAAAGGGGATTACCTGGCCTGGAGTTCTGAAGAGCAGCCCGTTGCGCTGCAACTGGGCGGCAGCGATCCGGCAGCACTGGCACAGTGTGCGAAACTGGCGGAAGCGCGTGGCTACAATGAGGTTAACCTCAATGTGGGTTGCCCGTCTGACCGCGTGCAAAACGGCCGTTTCGGTGCCTGCCTGATGGGCGAAGCCCAGCTGGTGGCAGACTGCATCAAAGCGATGCGCGATGTAGTCTCTATTCCGGTCACGGTGAAAACCCGTATCGGTATCGACGACCAGGACAGCTACGAGTTCCTGTGTGATTTCATTCAGCGTGTGGCAGAACAGGGGGGATGCGAGACGTTTATTATTCACGCCCGTAAAGCCTGGCTCTCTGGCCTCAGCCCGAAAGAGAATCGCGAAATCCCACCGCTTGACTACGAGCGAGTTTACCAGCTAAAGCGCGACTTCCCGCAGCTTACGCTGTCGCTTAACGGTGGCGTTAAGTCGCTGGAAGAAGCCAGTATCCATTTACAGCATCTGGACGGGGTGATGATGGGGCGCGAAGCCTATCAGAACCCGGGAGTGCTGGCGCAGGTAGACCAGACCCTTTTCGGCAGCACCGTGCCGATGGTCGATCCAGTCGCGGTGGTGCGCGCCATGTATCCGTATATCGAGCATGAGCTGGCGAACGGCACTTACCTTGGCCATGTCACCCGCCATATGCTGGGACTGTTCCAGGGCATTCCTGGGGCACGCCAGTGGCGTCGTTACCTGAGTGAGAATGCTCATAAAGCGGGTGCCGGTGTCGATGTGGTGGAAAAAGCCCTGCTGCTGGTCGCGGATAAAGTGCCTGCCAGCGCTTAATATCGTTAAACGTTCACTAAATTTTGATGAAATTCACCAGGGTTATTATCGCCCTGGTGCATACCGCCCTTATAGATCAATACGTTAAAATCCTCGCCGTACTGGCACGCTTCTTGTAATAGTCTCTTCAGAGTCCCTTATTCTGGAGCGTATCGACATGTTAGAGATCCTGTTTGTTATCGGCTTTTTTATGATGCTGTTGCTGACCGGTATTTCGCTATTAGGCATCATTGCGGCGCTGCTGGTGGCTACCGTGGTGATGGTCGTTGGCGGATTGTTTGCTGTTGTTATTAAATTGTTGCCGTGGTTGCTGCTGGCGGTGGTTGGGGTCTGGTTATATCGCGCTTTTTGTAAACCGTCTGCGAAGGATAAACCCTGGTTATCTCGATAATATCAATGAGTTGCCGGAGGTTTTTGGCGTGTTAATGCGGGGTGGATCACATCATGACAAATTGCTATGCACCATTTCGTCATTAAACATATTTTTTACTTATGAATTCTGCCAGGATGGTTTTACTGAATCAAAACGTATTCATCGCCGCTGACCCTACACTCAGTGCGAACTATAAAAAGAAAGAAAAAAGGGCCTCCTTCGGGAGGCCCTGATTGTTTGTGCGGATGACCGATATTACGGAATAAGCAGACTCGATCCTTGCGTACCACGCCCTTCCAGCACCTGATGCGCGCGTTGTGCATCGGCCAGTGCAAACTTTTGCGCGTCTGGCACATCCACCTTAATCGCATTGCTTGCCATCAGAGAAAACAGCTCATTGCTGGCCTGAAGCAGCGCTTCACGCGTGGTGACATATCCGTTCAGTGATGGCCGGGTAACATACAGTGACCCTTTCTGATTGAGGATACCGAGATTCACTCCCGTCACCGGGCCGGATGAGTTACCAAAGCTGACCATCAGACCACGACGTTGCAGGCAGTCCAGCGAGGCTTCCCAGGTATCTTTCCCCACGGAGTCATACACCACACGCAGCTTCTTGCCATGAGTCAGCTCGCTGACGCGCGCGGCGATATCCTCTTCTCGATAGTTAATGGTTTCCCAGGCACCTGCACGTTTCGCCAGCGCCGCTTTCTCCGCCGAACCCACGGTGCCGATCAGGTGCGCCCCGAGCGCCTTTGCCCACTGGCAGGCAATTAGCCCGACACCGCCCGCAGCGGCATGGAACAGAAACACCTCATCCGGCTGCACCACATAGGTCTGGCGCAGCAAATAATGCACCGTCAGGCCTTTAAGAAAGGATGCCGCACCCTGTTCAAAGGAGATGGCATCCGGCAGCAGCGCCACTTTATCGACCGGAACGTTATGCACTTCGCTATAAGCACCCAGTGATGATTGTGCGTAAACCACACGATCACCCGGTTTCAGGGCGCTGACGCCAGCGCCGACGCGAGTGACGATCCCGGCGGCTTCCGTCCCCAGCCCGGCCGGTAGCGGAGCAGGATACAGACCGCTGCGCATATAGGTATCAATGTAATTAATACCGATCGCTTTGTTCTCAACCTGCACTTCACCGGGGGCCGGATCGGTCGGATCAAAGCTCACCAGCTGCATCACCTCGGGTGCGCCGTGCTGGCTGATTTGTATACGTTTCGCCATGTTCACTCCTGTGGATTTCGCCGCGATGTGGGGGAGGACGTCAGTCATGCAAACGGGTATACTTGCGCGTCCCCCCACAAGATTTTTGGTATCGCATCACTATGGCAGGAAATAAACCCACCAACAAATCCTTCGAAAACCGCGAGCCGCGTGACCGTCAGATGGAAGGTCTCAAGCTGCCCCCGCACTCGCTGGAAGCTGAACAGTCGGTGTTGGGCGGTTTAATGCTGGATAACGAACGCTGGGATAACGTTTCAGAGCGCGTTGTGGCAAAGGACTTCTTTAGCCGCCCGCACCGGATGATCTTCGCGGAGATGCAGCGCCTGCTGGAACTGGGTAAACCGATCGATCTGATTACCCTTTCCGAATCGATGGAAACCAAAGGCGAACTGAGCATGGTTGGCGGTTTTGCCTACCTGGCTGAGTTGTCAAAAAACACGCCAAGTGCGGCAAACATCGGTGCTTATGCGGATATCGTCCGTGAACGTGCCGTTGTGCGAGAGATGATCTCCGTGGCCAACGAAATCGCGGATGCCGGTTACGATCCTCAGGGGCGCACCAGTGAGGATCTGCTCGATCTGGCTGAAACCCGCGTGTTCCAGATCGCTGAAAGCCGTGCCAACAAAGATGAAGGCCCGAAGAGTGTTGATCAGATCCTCGAATCGACGATCGAGCGTATCGAGGCACTCTATCAGACGCCGCAAAATGGCGTGACCGGGGTGGATACCGGCTACGGTGATCTGAACAAGAAAACCGCCGGGCTTCAGCGTTCCGACCTGATTATCGTTGCAGCCCGTCCGTCGATGGGTAAAACCACCTTCGCCATGAACCTGTGTGAAAACGCGGCGATGGAGCAGGATAAACCGGTGCTGATCTTCAGCCTGGAGATGCCCGGCGAGCAGATCATGATGCGTATGCTGGCGTCGATGTCCCGCGTTGACCAGACCCGTATTCGTACCGGCCAGCTTGATGATGAGGATTGGGCGCGCATCTCCAGCACGATGGGGATCATGATGGAGAAGAAGAACATGTACATCGATGACTCTTCCGGCCTGACTCCGACCGATGTTCGTTCACGTGCCCGCCGTATTTTCCGTGAGCACGGCGGCTTAAGCCTGATCATGATCGACTACCTGCAACTGATGCGCGTACCGGCGCTGTCTGACAACCGTACGCTGGAAATCGCTGAGATATCACGTTCGCTTAAGGCGCTGGCGAAAGAGCTTCAGGTGCCGGTCGTGGCGCTGTCGCAGCTTAACCGCTCCCTGGAACAACGTAGTAATAAACGCCCGATAAACTCCGACCTGCGTGAATCCGGCTCCATCGAGCAGGATGCCGACTTAATCATGTTTATCTACCGTGATGAAGTGTACGAAGAAAACAGCGAGCATAAAGGCATCGCTGAGATCATCATCGGTAAGCAGCGTAACGGCCCAATCGGGACGGTGCGCCTGACCTTTAACGGTCAGTGGTCGCGCTTCGACAACTATGCGGGTCCGCAGTACGACGACGAATAATCTTTTCGGGTCGGGCATGCCCGACCCCTACGTTTGCTCCCTTGCTTTCGACGCGGTAAAAAATACCTCCCAATCTTGTAGGGGTCGGGCATGCCCGACCCGCTTTCAACGTCTGTCATCACAAAATAGTGTTGGACAACAACGCAATGAATGCGGTTATCTGTCTGTCAGCAGTACCCAGACACCAGCACGGATGAACGATGACCCAGATTGATGATTTTGACCTTAAGATACTGACTTTACTGGAAGCAAATGGTCGCCTGACCAACCAGGAACTGAGCGATATTGTGAAGCTGTCAGCCTCACAGTGCTCACGCCGCCGTATTAATCTGGAACAGGCAGGATTGATCCTTGGCTATCACGCGCGGCTGTCTCCGGATGCCGTTGGCCTTGGGATGATCGGCCTGATTGAAGTGCGGCTGATCAACCATACGACAGAATACGTTGAGAGTTTTCACCGCATGGTGTCCGAACAGTCGGCCATCGTGGATGCCTATAAAACCACAGGTGATGCTGATTACCTGTTGAAAGTGGCGGTGGCCGATCTGGCCGGGCTGAGCGCACTTATCAGCCAGCTGGTGGCGGGACATCAAAGCGTTTCGCATGTGAAGACGTCAGTGGTCCTGAACCGCCTGAAAGAGAATGGCCTGATGTCGGTGAGTGAGACGCTGCTGCGCTAAAACAGTGCATGCCGCGCACCATTCTTGTGCGTAAAAACGATCATTAATGCAAAATCTGTGCGATAAAATGAATTTCAGTGCGTGATGTGATGGTTAAATGCCAGTTTCATGCACAAAAATGAGCAATAAAGCGCCTTGTATTCAATGGGTTAATTCGCTGGCACCATCCGATGGCTCAAAGGGCCGCCGGATTGGTGCGATTTTTGCTATATATTGGGCAGTCAATAAAGCAATAATCACCAGAGAATCAATCCGATGGATAACGTCGTGCAACAACCTGTAAAAATCCCCCATACGCTGCTGGAAGATGTGCTGGCTATCCTGCTGGGTACGCTGATGGTCTCTTTTGGCGTCACGCTGCTGAAGCAAGCCGGGGCACTGACCGGAAGCACCGCGGGTATCGCCTTTCTCATCAGCTACCTCAGCAAAACCTCCTTCGGGTTGGCATTTTTCCTGATCAACATTCCATTTTACTGGCTGGCCGTGAAGCGTATGGGCTGGGCTTTCACCATAAAAACCTTCTCTGCCGTGGCGCTGGTCTCAGCGTTCAGCCACCTGCACCCATTATTCATCCATTTTTCCGCGCTGGATCCCTTTTATGCGGCACTGTTCGGTAACGTGGTGATGGGGATTGGGTTTATAGTGTTATTTCGCCATAAGGCCAGCCTGGGTGGGATCAATATCCTGGCGTTGTGGTTGCAGGACCGTTACGGTATTCGCGCCGGAAAACTGCAAATGGTAGTGGATACCTGTGTGGTACTGGCCTCGCTGTTTGTGGTTTCGCGTGAGATGCTGGCGGCCTCTATCGCGGGTGCGGTGGTCTTGAATCTGATTATTGCCATGAACCATCGCCCTGGCCGCTATTACGTATAGCCCTGCCTGAATTTACCGCGACGCCCGTCGTGGCGTTGCAGGACATGACTGATTATTTAATGGAGACTTGCACCGTGTTTCAAAACGTTGATGCCTACGCTGGCGATCCGATTCTCTCCCTGATGGAAACTTTCAAGCAGGACAACCGCGCGCACAAGGTTAACCTGAGTATCGGCCTGTATTACGACGCACAGGGTGTGATCCCACAGATGAAAGCGGTTGCCGCAGCGGAAGCCCTGCTGAATGCACAGCCGCAGAGCGCGTCCCTCTATCTGCCGATGGAAGGTCTGCCGCCTTATCGTTCCGCCGTTGCACCTCTGCTGTTCGGTGCAGAGCATCCGGTACTGAAAGCCGGGCGTATTGCCACAATCCAGACGCTGGGCGGGTCGGGCGCACTGAAAGTGGGTGCTGACTTCCTGAAATATTACTTCCCGAATTCCCAGGTCTGGGTCAGCGATCCGACCTGGGAAAACCACATCGCTATCTTTGCGGGTGCCGGTTTCACGGTAAACACTTACCCGTGGTATGACGATGAAAGCAACACCGTGAAGTTTGCCGCGTTGCTGGAAAAACTGAACACGCTGCCTGCGCAAAGCATCGTGCTGCTGCATCCGTGCTGCCACAATCCAACCGGGGCTGACTTGACCAACGCGCAGTGGGACGAAGTGACCGCCGTGCTGAAAGCGCGCGAGCTGATCCCGTTCCTGGATATCGCCTATCAGGGCTTCGGTGCTGGCATGGACGACGACGCTTATGCTATCCGCGCCATCGCCACAGCGGGCCTGCCTGCGCTGGTCAGCAACTCGTTCTCTAAAATCTTCTCCCTGTACGGTGAACGTGTTGGCGGCCTGTCAATCGTCTGTGACGATGCGGATGAAGCCGCTCGTGTGCTTGGCCAGCTGAAAGCCACCGTGCGCCGTAACTACTCCAGCCCACCAAACTTTGGTGCGCAGGTCGTCTCCTGCGTGCTGAATAATCCTGAGCTGAAAGCCAGCTGGCTGGCAGAAGTGGAAGCGATGCGCGTGCGTATTCTGGAAATGCGTCAGGCGCTGGTGGAAGGGCTGACCCTTGCGGTTCCGGGGAAAAACTTCGACTACCTGCTGAAGCAGCGCGGCATGTTCAGCTACACCGGCCTGAGCGCAGCACAGGTGGACCGTCTGCGTAATGAGTTTGGCGTGTATCTGATTGCCAGCGGACGTATCTGCATCTCTGGCCTGAACCACAACAATGTGCGTCAGGTGGCGGAAGCGATGGCAGCCGTGATGTAGTCCTCTCTGGCCGGGGTTCTCCCGGCCAGCTATTCCCGCTTTTTCACTTTTCAGGTTTACCTTTTCGCCACTTGCTGCACACTTAACGGATCTATTGCGTTAAGGAGTCGTACTATGTGGTATCAGCAAACTCTCACTCTGAACGAAAAATCGCGCGGCTTTCATCTTGTGACGGATGAGATCCTCGGTGAACTACGCCGATTAAGTGATGTGCAGACCGGGCTGCTGCATTTGCTGTTGCAGCATACATCGGCTTCCCTGACGCTGAACGAAAACTGCGATCCCACGGTGAGATCCGATATGGAGCAACACTTTCTGCGTGCGGTGCCGGACAACGCACCCTGGCAGCATGACTATGAAGGTGCAGACGATATGCCTGCGCATATTAAGTCGTCGTTGCTGGGCACCTCACTGTTGCTGCCGATTAGCCGGGGTCGTCTGATGCTGGGAACATGGCAGGGAATTTATCTGGGTGAACACCGTATTCGCGGTGGCGCCCGACGTATTGTGGCGACTCTACAGGGGGATGATTAAGCATGAAGGTATCTGAGCTGCTGTCCTACTGCATGGCGAAGAACGGTGCAGAGCAAAATGAGCACGACGAGTGGCAGGCGACGCAGGTCAAAGCCAAAGGTGTGCTGTTTGCCATGTTGTACGACGTGGACGGACGTCCTGTGGTGGCACTGAAAAGCACCCCGGCGTTGGCCGATCTCATTCGAGAGCAGCACAGTGATGTGCGGCCCAGCGAACATCTGAATCCCTCACACTGGAACACCGTGTTTCTGGACGGATCACTGAAGGATTCACAGATTTATTACCTGGTGGATGCGTCTTATCAGCAGGTGCAAAAATAAACTCAGGGCGGACCGTCTTGCGGTCCGCCCATGACGGTTACGCGCGCAATGTATCGATATCAATCACGAAGCGGTACTTCACATCGCTTTTCAGCATACGTTCATAAGCTTCGTTGATCTGATTAATATTGATCATCTCAATATCGGAGGTGATGTTGTGCTTACCACAGAAATCCAGCATCTCCTGCGTCTCTTTAATCCCGCCAATCAGTGACCCCGCAATGCTGCGGCGTTTAAAGATCAAGTTAAACACCTGCGGTGATGGATGGTCATGTTCCGGCGCACCGACCAGCGTCATGGTGCCGTCACGGCGCAGCAGCGTAATAAACGGGTTCAGGTCATGCTGAGCAGCAACGGTGTTAAGAATAAAGTCGAAACTGTTGGCATGTTGCGCCATCTGGTCGGCATCTTTCGAGATCACCACTTCATCTGCGCCCAGGCGCTTACCATCTTCAATTTTTGATGGTGAAGTGGTAAACAGCACGACGTGTGCCCCCATCGCATGCGCAATTTTCACGCCCATATGACCGAGGCCGCCGAGGCCGACGATACCCACTTTTTTGCCCGGACCCACGCCCCAGTGATGCAGTGGAGAGAAGGTGGTGATCCCCGCACACAGCAGCGGCGCCGCACCCGCCGGATCGAGATTTTCCGGCACGCGCAGCACGAAGTCTTCATGCACGACCACCTGGGTAGAATAGCCCCCGAAGGTGATATCACCATTAACGCGGTCCTGGCCGTTATACGTGCCGACAAAACCCTCTTCGCAATATTGCTCCAGGTCTTCTTTACAGCTGTCACAGGTGCGACAACTGTCGACCATACAGCCCACGCCCACCAGTTCGCCCACCTTGTATTTATGGCCGTGCGCACCGACCGCCGTCACGCGGCCGACAATTTCATGGCCTGGTACTACCGGGAAAACGGTGTTGCGCCATTCGTTGCGTGCCTGGTGCAGGTCAGAGTGGCAAACGCCGCAGTACAGCACGTCAATCTGCACATCATGTTCACGCAGTTCGCGCGGCTGAAACTCAAACGGAGCCAGCGCAGAGAGTGCGTCCTGGGCGGCATAAGCATGCGTAATATTCATTGGTCTCTCCAGTTATTGATGATGTGGCGCAATGGCCGTGAGGGTGGGAGCAGGCAGTGGAATAACGTCGCCTTCTCCGCAAAATGATGAAGGTTAAGCATAGTCAGGGAATGGGGTTAGGGGTATATCCAAAACTCGCTAAGTCTTGCCTGTTTCTGCAAGATTTTGTGGGGATTATAAGAAAAATGCAGCAAATCGCTGAGAAAAATACCGTTGGTGATAGCGGGTCGGGCATGCCCGACCCCTACGAAAACCGAAAACCGAAAACCGAAAACCGTAATCGTAGGGGCGAGGCATGCCTCGCCCGATGCTTTGCCGATGCCTCGCCCAAATAATTACCGCTGTAACAACGGCTTCAGGAAGCGGGCCGTGTGCGAACGCTCGCACTCAGCCACCGTTTCCGGCGTACCGGACACGAGGATCTCGCCGCCGCCGCTGCCGCCTTCCGGCCCGAGGTCAACAATCCAGTCAGCGGTTTTGATCACATCAAGGTTGTGCTCAATCACCACGATGGTGTTTCCCTGGTCGCGCAGCTGATGCAGCACTTCCAGCAACTGCTCAATATCGGCAAAGTGCAGACCGGTAGTCGGTTCGTCGAGGATGTACAGCGTTTGGCCTGTGCCGCGTTTCGACAGCTCACGCGCCAGCTTCACGCGCTGCGCCTCACCACCAGAGAGCGTGGTGGCCGACTGGCCGAGGCGAATATAGGACAGGCCGACATCCATCAGGGTTTGCAGCTTACGCGCCAGCGCAGGAACGGCATCGAAGAACTCGCGGGCTTCTTCAATGGTCATCTCCAGCACTTCGTGAATGCTCTTACCCTTGTACTTCACTTCCAGCGTTTCACGGTTATAGCGTTTGCCTTTGCACTGGTCGCAGGGCACGTAGATATCCGGCAGGAAGTGCATCTCTACCTTGATCACGCCATCACCCTGACAGGCTTCACAGCGCCCGCCGCGCACGTTAAAGCTGAAACGCCCCGGCGTATAGCCGCGCGTGCGTGACTCCGGCACCCCGGCAAACAGCTCACGCACCGGGGTGAAGATCCCGGTATAGGTGGCCGGGTTTGAACGCGGCGTACGCCCGATAGGGCTTTGATCGATGTCGATCACCTTATCGAAATGCTCCATACCAGAGATGTCACGGTATGGCGCGGCTTCGGCAATGGTGGCGCCGTTCAGCTGGCGCTGGGCAATCGGGAACAGGGTATCGTTGATCAGCGTCGATTTCCCGGAGCCGGATACGCCGGTGACGCAGGTAAACAGCCCGACAGGCAGCGTCAGGGTGACGTCCTTCAGGTTGTTGCCGCTGGCGCCGGTCAGCTTCAGCACCTTCGCCGGATCGCCTTTGACGCGCTGTTGCGGGATGGCGATGCCACGTTTGCCGCTGAGGTACTGCCCGGTAAGGGAGGACTCCACCGCCATGATGTCATCCACCGTCCCTTCTGCGACGATCTGTCCACCATGCACCCCGGCACCGGGACCGATATCGATCACGTGGTCAGCTGCACGGATGGCATCTTCATCATGCTCGACCACAATCACGGTATTACCGAGATTACGCAGGTGAACCAGGGTTTCCAGCAGGCGTTCGTTGTCGCGCTGATGCAGGCCGATAGAGGGTTCATCCAGCACGTACATCACCCCCACCAGGCCGGCACCGATCTGGCTGGCAAGACGGATACGCTGGGCTTCACCGCCGGAGAGGGTTTCCGCAGAACGTGACATCGACAGGTAGTTCAGGCCAACGTTGACCAGGAACTTCAGGCGGTCGCCAATCTCTTTCAGCACTTTCTCAGCGATTTGGGCGCGCTGGCCGCTGAGTTTCATATTCTGGAAGAACTCCATTGCGTGACCGATGCTCATATCTGAGATGGTTGGCAGCGTGGTGTTCTCCAGGAAGACGTGACGCGCTTCACGACGCAGACGTGTGCCGCCGCAGCTGGTACAGGAACGGTTGCTGATATATTTCGCCAGCTCTTCGCGCACCGCCGACGATTCCGTCTCTTTATAGCGGCGTTCCATATTGTGCAGCACGCCTTCGAACGGATGGCGGCGCACTGAGGTATCGCCCCGGTCGTTGACGTACTTAAATTCGATGTTCTCTTTGCCTGAGCCGTAAAGGATCACTTTGCGGTTGTAGTCGCTGAGTGAACTGAACGGCGCTTCGATATCAAATTCCAGATGCTCGGCCAGTGAGCGCAGCATCTGGAAATAGTAGAAGTTACGGCGATCCCAGCCGCGAATAGCCCCGCCAGCCAGCGACAGCTCAGGGTTCTGCACTACGCGGTCAGGGTCAAAATACTGCTGCACGCCCAGCCCGTCACAGGTCGGGCACGCCCCGGCCGGGTTGTTGAACGAGAACAGGCGCGGTTCCAGCTCATTCATGCTGTAGCCACAAATCGGGCAGGCAAAGTTGGCTGAGAACAGCAGTTCTTCGGCGCTGGTGTCGTCCATATCGGCGACGACGGCACTCCCGCCGGACAGCTCAAGCGCGGTTTCAAACGACTCAGCCAGACGCTGGGCCAGATCCTCACGCACCTTAAAGCGGTCAACGACGACTTCAATGGTGTGCTTCTTCTGCAATTCCAGCTTCGGTGGATCGGACAGGTCGCAGACTTCGCCATCAATACGGGCGCGGATATAGCCCTGGGTCGCCAGGTTTTCCAGGGTTTTTGTGTGCTCACCCTTACGATCTTTCACGATCGGGGCCAGCAGCATCAGACGGCGGCCTTCCGGCTGAGCCAGCACGTTATCCACCATCTGGCTGACGGTTTGTGCCGCCAGCGTAACGTCATGATCCGGGCAGCGCGGCTCGCCCACGCGGGCAAACAGCAGGCGCAGATAGTCATGAATTTCAGTGATGGTGCCGACGGTGGAGCGCGGGTTGTGCGAGGTCGATTTCTGTTCAATCGAAATCGCCGGTGACAGCCCTTCGATATGGTCGACGTCCGGTTTTTCCATTAAGGAAAGGAACTGGCGCGCATAGGCGGAGAGCGACTCTACGTAGCGACGTTGCCCTTCTGCATATAGCGTATCAAACGCCAGCGAGGACTTGCCGGAGCCTGACAGGCCCGTAACGACGATCAGTTTGTCGCGCGGGATGGTCAGGTTAATGTTTTTCAAATTGTGGGTGCGGGCACCCCGTACTTCGATCTTATCCATTCACAATTCCCGGATTAGCACAAACCTCACCATGCCTGCCCGGCACGGCCAGAAAGAAACGCGTTAGTATGGCACAAAAAAACCTGAATGGATAACCAGTGTTTTGCCGTAGAATGCCATACAGCGCGATGTAATAGTGCAACGAACAGCGGTGTTTTTCGAGGCATCTCCTAAATGTAGGATCTGGGGGTATGCCATGATAGAATTTTGCGCTTAGACTTAAGTCAGAACATTTAACCGGAGACAGCAACATGGCCAGCAGAGGCGTAAACAAAGTAATTTTAGTCGGAAATCTGGGTCAGGACCCGGAAGTTCGCTACATGCCAAATGGCGGTGCCGTTGCCAACATTACTCTGGCCACCTCCGAATCCTGGCGTGACAAGCAGACCGGTGAAACCAAAGAGAAGACTGAGTGGCACCGTGTTGTGCTGTTCGGCAAACTGGCCGAAGTGGCCGCTGAGTACCTGCGTAAGGGTTCTCAGGTTTATATCGAAGGCGCACTGCAAACCCGTAAATGGACTGACCAGGCTGGCGTTGAGAAGTACACCACTGAAGTTGTGGTCAACGTTGGCGGCACCATGCAGATGCTGGGCGGTCGTGCTCAGGGCGGCGGCGCACCAGCAGGCGGCGGTCAGGGCGGCAGCAGCAACAACGGTTGGGGCCAGCCACAGCAGCCGCAGGGCGGCGCACAGGGCGGCAACCAGTTCAGCGGCGGCGCGCAGCAGTCTCGCCCGCAGCAGGCACCACAGCAGAACAGCGCGCCTGCCAACAATGAACCACCAATGGACTTTGACGACGACATTCCTTTCTAAATCGAATGTTATGTCGCTCAAAGCAAAAAAAGAGGCCATCAGGCCTCTTTTTTTATGCATGCAATGAGCTTACCCCTACCTTCAGAGGCTATTGGTTTCAACAATCGAGCCGACTTGCGCCGTGTATTTCTTTTTTCTTAACTGATAGCTCAGGGTCAGCAACAGCAGCCAGACGGGGATCAGCCAGACGGAAATCTCAATGCCCGGTGTCATAAACATAATCACCAGAATACCGGCCAGGAACAGCAGGCACAGGATATTGGTCAGCGGATAACCGAGGCTGGCGAAACGAGTTTTCTGCCCGGCAGCGTGCATGGCGCTGCGGAATTTCAGGTGAGTGATGCTGATCATCGCCCAGTTGATTACCAGCGCAGAAACCACCAGTGACATCAGCAGTTCGAAGGCTTTGCCCGGCATCAGGTAATTCAGTAGCACGCACAGGGCGGTCACCAGCGCCGACACGCTGAGGGCGTTGAAAGGAATACCGCGACGATTAATCTTTGATAATGACGCCGGGGCATTACCCTGTTTCGCCAGGCCAAACAGCATACGGCTGTTGCTGAACACGCAGCTGTTATACACGGACAATGCAGCAGACAGCACCACGGCGTTGAGCAGCGTGGCGACCAGGTTGCTGTCGAGTGCGTGGAAAATCAGGACGAACGGACTGCCGCCTTCGACCACTTTCTGCCACGGATAGAGCGACAGCAGCACTGCCAGCGCGCCCACATAGAACAGCAGGATGCGATAGATCACCTGATTAGTGGCTTTCGGAATGCTTTTTTGCGGATCGTCGGCTTCGGCGGCGGTAATGCCAATCAGCTCAAGCCCGCCGAAGGAGAACATGATCACGGCCATCGCCATCACCAGCCCACTGATCCCATTAGGGAAAAAACCACCGTACTGCCACAGGTTCGCGACGCTGGCGTCAGGGCCGCCATGACCGCTGGCAAGCAGCCAGGCGCCAAAGCCTATCATGCCGACAATCGCCGCGACTTTGATAATGGAAAACCAGAACTCGACCTCACCGTAGATTTTCACGCTGGTCATGTTGATAAGATTGATCGCAACAAAGAACACCCCCGCCGAAACCCAGGTCGGGATTTCTGGCCACCAGTACTGAACGTAAATCCCCACGGCGGTAAGCTCTGCCATGCTGACCAGCACATAAAGCACCCAGTAATTCCAGCCGGAGACGAAACCGGCAAAGCTGCCCCAGTATTGGTTAGCGAAATGGCTGAACGAGCCAGCAACCGGTTCGTGAACCACCATCTCACCGAGCTGGCGCATGATAAAGAAGGCAATAATGCCAGCAATGGCATAGCCCAGCAGAACCGACGGGCCTGCCATTTTGATGGTTTGCGCGATACCGAGAAACAGCCCGGTGCCGATTGCGCCTCCCAAAGCAATCAGCTGAATATGGCGATTTTTCAAGCCTCTATGCAGCTGACCTTCTGACTGATGGTTATCCATGTATGCTCCCCAGCGTATTGATATTTGTCTGCATGGGAATTAGCAATTCCTGGGCCAGCGGAGGAGATGTGATCGGGGGGATATACTCAATGCAATGAAAAATAAGGGTAATTATTTTCATGCTTAATTCACAGTGCATGCATGCAATGCGCTTAACGCACTGATGTTGTGCTTTGAATGAGGTGTTTGCGCACGAATTGAGCGGCAAATGCCTCTTTAGTGACAGAGGTGAACCATAAAGGTGCAGGGTGATGAGCAACGCTGTGCATCCTTACAGATTAAGTCTTACTCAGTATGCGGTCTTTTCTTTAATTAAAATGACTTATCCCAAATTCCATAAATATATAAATAACCTACCTGTATTATTAATTACCTGAACATTTAATAGTAAGGGGTTCTAATTTATTCTGATAAAAAAGCCTCCGTGAAAATAATCAAAATCGAACAAATCCTCGCTTGATTTTCATTTTATTGAATGGATAATATACGCAAATTACATTGTGTTACATGTGTTTAAAATGGACTTTCATTAGCATGACTTTATGTTTGCGTTTCTTTCAGCAGGGATTTGCTACATGTGCACTTATCAGTGCTGTGCTCGCCTGTACACCTGTCGCCTTCGCGGCAGCACTCCCTGACAACGATACCCGCAAGGGTGCAACGCTGGATGCCCAGGAACAGCTGCGCCAACAGGCGCGGGAACGTGTACTCCAGCAGCAAAATGCCCCGGAGAGTGACGTTCGTCTGGCGCGCCCCGATGCCGTGACTCCTGACTACCCTGCCAACGAAAAACCCTGCTTTATGATCCACTCCCTGCGTCTGGAGGGCGATCTTGCGCCTCGTTTTCAGTGGGCGCTGGAAGCGGCAGAGGGGGCCAAAGGCCGTTGCCTGGGCGGGCAGGGCATCATGCTGGTGATCAACAAAGTGCAGAACGCCATCCTGGCTAAAGGCTTTGTCACCACCCGGGTGATGGCCCAGGAACAGGACCTGACCAAAGGCGCCCTGATATTGACGCTCCAGCCTGGTCGCATCGGGCGCGTTCATTTTGAGGAGCCTGTCTCCTGGCGCGCACGCATGTGGAATGCCGTGCCAGCGACCTCCGGGGAGGTGCTCAATCTGCGCGATATTGAGCAGGGTCTGGAGAACTTCCGCCGGGTGCCCAGCGCCACGGCCGATATCAGCATCCTGCCGGGTGACCAGGACGGCACCAGCGACCTGCTGGTGAACTGGAAAGAGGGCCGTCCGGTTCGTCTCAGCCTGGGGCTGGACGACAGTGGTTCACAAAGCACCGGGCGTTACCTCGGCTCCGCCACGCTGGCAGTCGATGCCCCATTTGCCCATAACGACCTGTTCTATGCCAACATCGGCAAGGATCTGTTTCAGCACGGTCCCTTTGGCAACCGCTCGCACACGCTGAACTACTCGGTGCCCGTCGGCTACTGGGGACTGGCCGCCAACTACAACAATTACACCTACCACCAGAATATCGCCAACGCCAACGAGGTGTTGAGCTACAGCGGCAAGAGCGACAATGTGCAGCTGACGCTCTCGCGCCTGCTGTTCCGCAATCAGCTGCACAAAACCACCCTCAATATGCGTCTCTGGCGTCGGCACTCCACCAATGCTGTCGAGGGTATTGAGATTGAACAACAGCGCCGCCGCACAGCGGGTTGGGAGCTGGGGCTTAATCAGCGCAGTTATCTTGGCAACGCCACGCTGGATGCCAACCTCAGCTGGCGGCTCGGCACCGGGGCATTCGGCGCCCTGCGGGCACCCGAAGAGGATACCCAGAGCGGCAGCGCCCGTACCGGCATTGCCCTGGGGGATATCAGCCTGAATCAACCTTTCACCCTGGGCCAGGAACCCTGGCGCTTCGTCACCAGCGTGCGCGGTCAGTGGAGCGCGAACCCGCTGACACCACAGGATCGCATGGCGATTGCCGGGCGTTACTCGGTGCGTGGTTTTGACGGTGAGCAGATCCTCTCCGGTGAGAAAGGGGTGATATGGCGTAACGAGCTGGCGTGGAATGTGCTGTCGCGCGGCCATGAGCTGTACGCCGCACTGGACTACGGTCGTGTTGACGGCCCCGGCACCCGCTATCTGGCAGGCCATCAATTGGTGGGTAGTGCGCTTGGCGTGCGTGGTGCGCTGTGGGACCGCTTCAGCTATGACCTGTTTGCCGGTGTACCACTGCAAAAACCCGACCAGTTCCATACTTCAGGGGCGACGGCAGGTTTCAGCCTCAACCTGGATATTTAACGTGGCCTGTCGCCAGTGCGACGGCTGCATTTTTGAGTGAACGGACAGTGCTCTTTCAGGGACGACTTCTATGAACAAACATTGCTATCGCCTTATCTTCAGCCGCACCCACGGGGAGCTGCGCGTGGTGTCCGAACTGGCCCGCAGTTGCAGCAGTGAACCCGGCCAGAGCCGTGGCATCGGTGCGCCGCGTCTGTGGGTAACGGTACGTCGGGTGGTCTGGATGCTCGGCCTGTCGCTGTTTGCCGCGCCAACGATCGCCGCAGGCATTGTCGCCGATGGTTCGGCCCCGGCGGGCCAGCGCCCTCAGGTGATCGCCACCCAGAACGGGCTGCCGCAGGTGAATATCACCGCGCCTAACAAGGCGGGGGTTTCGCATAACCAGTACCGTCAGTTCGACGTTGATAAACGCGGGGCCATCCTCAATAACTCCGCCTCAATGACCTCGACACAGCTGGCGGGCATGATCCAGGGTAACCCGAATCTCAAGCAGAATTCGGCCCCGGCGCGGGTCATTCTTAACGAAGTAAACAGCAATAATCCCAGTGAACTGCGCGGTTTCCTTGAAGTCGCGGGCGGGCGCGCGCAGGTGATTGTCGCCAACCCGGCGGGGATCGTCTGCGATGGCTGTGGCACCATTAACGCCGGGCGTATGACGCTGACCACCGGGAAAACCCAGCTGAACGCCGATGGCAGCCTGGCGGGTTATCAGGTGGAGCGCGGCACCGTGCGCATTGAAGGTGGCGGGCTGAATGGCGACGCCCGGCATGATACGGAATACGTTGATGTGCTGGCGCGCGCGGTCGAAGTGAATGCGGGCGTGTGGGCGAAACAGGGGCTTAACGTGGTGGCTGGCCGCAACCGCATCAGCGCAGACGCTAAAACGGTGACTGCACTGGCCACAGACGGCAAGGCGCCTGAACTGGCGATCGACATGGGACAGATGGGCGGCATGTACAGCGGCCATATCCGCATGGTCGGGACGGAAGCGGGCGTCGGCGTGCGTAACCAGGGCGGACATATACAGGCTGAAAAAACGCTGAGCGTGAGCAGCGAAGGCAAGCTCACCTGGCAGTCGGGCAAGCAGGAGGCGGTGACCGGGGCAGGCGGAGATATTCAGCTTACGGCCCGGGACAGCATTGAACACCACGGCAAGCTGCACAGCGGCGGCACGCTGTCCGTCGAAAGCCGCGAAGGTGAGTTGAAACAATCCGGCACCCTGGCGGCGGCGGGTGATGTCACGCTGAAGGCAAAACGCGGTATTGCCAGCAGCGGCAACCTGCTGGCAGGCAGTAATGCCAACAGCGTCCTGACGCAGGCTGCGGATCTCACGCTCACCAGCCAGGGCGATATTCAAGCCAGCGGCAATCTGTTGAGCAAAAAGGATGTGAAGGTCAGCGGGCAACGGGTTGATCTCAGCCAGAGTACGCTGGCTGCCCGCCGTGCCGGCCTCCATGCGCAGGCGGCGGGCGTGGCATTAAAAAATGCCAAAGTGGACAGCAGCGAACTGATCGTGAGCACCGCAGGAAACGTCGAGGCGCAGCAGGTACAGGTCAGCGCGGGTCGCTGGGATATCAACGCCGACAATCTCTCCGTTCAGGGTGGCATCTGGTCGCAGGTTGGGGACGCGGAAAGCCGTTTTGCCCTTTCTGGTCAGTTGGATAACACCGATGGCAGCATTGAAGCCCGGCAGCTGAGCCTGACCACCGCTACGCTGACCAACCAGAATGGTCGGCTGGTGGCACTCGACGATACGGCACAGCACTGGCAGGTCAGCGATTTGCTGGATAACCGCCACGGCGTGCTGGGCAGCAACGGCGATCTGACGCTGGCGCTGGAGGGCGGCCTGGACAACAGCGGCGGCCTGATCTTTAGCGACCAGCAGCTTGATCTGCAGGTGACGAACGCGCTGAACAATCAGGGCGGCACGGTGAGGAGCAGCGGCGACCAGCGGATTGTGGCCAGCCACATTAACAACCGCCAGGGACTGTTCAGCAGCGGTGCAGGGTTGGATCTGACGGCGCAGCAGCTGGATAACCCGGACGGCACGCTGATCAGCTATGGGAAGGGTGTGTACCAGGTTGCGACGCTGAATAACCTGCAGGGTAAGGTCCATAGCGGCGATGCGCTGACGATTGAGGCCGATGAGGTCAACAACCAGGGTGGACAGCTGGTCGCAACCCGGGCGCTGGATCTGCACGCCACGCAGCTGAATAACCAGGATCAGGGCAAAATCAGCAGCCAGGACGCGCTGACCCTGGAGGCGGAGCAGCTGAATAACCGTGACGGTGGCCTGCTGTTGGGCACCACGCATACGGGTGTTACGGCCCGCGCACTGGATAACCGCGCCGGGAATGTAAAGAGTGCGGGCACGCTTACCCTGTCACTGCTGGAGGCCCTGGATAACCGCCAGGGGCACATTGTGGCGAATCAGGCGTTGACGATCCAGGGGAACAGCCGCGCTCGCAGCGCCGTGGCGCCTGCTGACGACCTGAACAATCAGGGCGGCGTGGTGCAAAGCGGTGCGACATTAAGCGTACAGACCCAAACCCTTAACAACCAGGGCGGTACGCTGCTTAGCCAGCAGGATCTGGCCCTTTCTGTTCAGCAGGATTACACCCACCGGGCAGGTGACACCCTTAGCAGCAACGGCACTGTTACGCTTTCGGTGGCGGGCCTGCTGACCAATCTGACCGACTGGTTACTGCCTGGGGGGGCTGATCGTTAACAGCCAGAATCTCACTAATCAGGGATCGCTGGTGGGTAAAACGTTGCACCTGACCACCGGTATGTTGATCAATCGTGGACGGCTGGAAGCCGACAGTATGACGCTCAGCGTTGATACGCTGGACAACCCGGCAACCCTGATCGGCGATAATATTACCGTACGTGGCCGGGTGATCGACAACCACGGTAAGGCGGCGGTGATCGCGGCAACCGAACGTCTGGATCTGCATAGCGGGGAGCGTTTGACGAACCGCGATGGTGGCCTGCTCTACAGCAGCGGCAGCCTCTCCCTTGGCAGTGATGATCTGATTGAAAACCGCGCCAGCAGCATCGAAGCGGACGGTGATGTGACGGTGGAGGCCAAACGCCTGAACAACCTGCGTGAAGGGCTGGATATCACCCGTAATGCGACAAGCAGTAACTACAGCTGGCATCGCTACAACTACTACTGGCGTTCATATGGTTCAGGTGTGGGCCGCGATAAAAACACCATGACGCCAACCACCCAGCAGCTCACCTTTGAAGATGATACCGCTGCCGCCAGCAATCGTTACGGCACCTTGCTGGCTATCGATGCCGGGGCCAAACGTGCGCAGGTGCGGGTGAAGAATAATGAAGGGGTGATGACGGACCTGTGGGTCAACTACCTGGCCCTGAAACCCAATGCGGATGGCAGTTATGCCATGACGTTCTATGAAACGCGCGGCTATCGCCAGAATACGGTGCCAACGCCGTATCAAAATACCGTCTGGCGTGAACACGACCAGGGGCGTCTGGAACAGTGGGATCCGAACAAACACCTTGATATTGCCGATGCACCGTATGTCAGCGATTACAACAACCTGCGTGAGCGTTCGGTCACCGGCACGCTCACCCGTGACAAACTGGTGTCTGCGGGTATCGGGGCGCAGATCCTGGCGGGCGGCAATATGGTGCTGCGCGTCGCCGGGCAGTTGCTCAATGATGCCAGCACCCTCAGCGCGAACGGGAACCTGAATATTGCCGGTGCGAAGCATATCGTCAACAAAGGCTATTCAGTTAACGAACGTCGCCAGGAACATATTGTCGACCATTACGACCGCGACACTAACCACTGGTATCCCACCTTTAACCGTGATGAAACCACTGCGCTGACCACCATTGATGCCATTTTGACGGGCAATGGCGCGGTGACGATCCAGGGTGCCCGCATTGAGAACATGACGGTCAATCAGGCGCAAATCAGCAGCGTGGCAGCGGCGGAGAACGCAGCGCAAGCCGGGCGCGAAGAGTGGGAACGTAACCCGCTGACGGCCAACGAGGACGGCACCCAACCGTTAACGTCGGGTGAACTGGCGCTGGCCAACAAGCAGCAGCTTGATCGTGTGGCAACCGCCATTTCCAATAACGGCCTGTTCCGTCAGGATACGGCCAAAGGCAGCCCTTTCCTGGTGGTGACCGACGAGCGCTTTACCAGCCGCAGCAAGTTTATCAGCAGTGACTACCTGCTCGACCGGGTGGGATACGATCCGGCGCTGGTGATCAAACGTCTGGGTGATGGCTTCTACGAGCAGCGTCTGGTTCGCGAGCAGATGCTGGCGCTGACCGGGCGGCCGTCGGTGAAAGGTGATGACGCCATGGCGCAGTATCAGAGCCTGATGAACAACGGCAGCAAAGTGGCGCAGGACTTCCACCTTGTGCCGGGCGTGGCGCTGACACCGGCGCAGATTGCGGCGTTGCAACAGGATATCGTCTGGCTGGTGAGTGAAACGGTCGACAGTGCAGCAGGCCCGCAGACGGTCTGGGTGCCTAAAGTCTATCTGGCGAACAATACGGTGCGCCTGTCCGGTGACGGGGCGCTGATCGCGGGTGGCAACCTGCAACTCTCGGCCAACAGCCTCAGCAATGCCGGGAACCTGGTGGCGGACCAGGCGCTGAAGATTGATGCCGGCCAGTTCCTGCATCAGGGCGGCGATATTCGTGCCGACAGCATTAACGTCCAGGCCACTCACCTGACCTTGAGCACTAACCTGCAGGATGCGCTGCGCCAGGCCTCAATGAGCGCCAGTGACATCAGCCTGAGCGGCAGCGATGTGAAACTGCAGGGGGCGAAGCTGGATGCCACGCAGAACCTCAGCCTGAATGCACAAAACAGCCTGGAGATCGGCGCGGCCCGCAGCAGCCACACCGCCAGCCTTGAGGTGATTTCCGGGGCGATGGGCAACCGCACCCGTGCCGGGATGGAAGAAGCCGGCTCGCGTAAGGCCCAGGTCAGCGGTGAATGGCAGCAGGCGCTGGGCAGTTCGCTCAATGCCGGGGGCAACCTCAGCCTGAATGCCGGGCAGGATATTACCCTGCAGGGCAGCCAGGCAAAAGCGGGCGGCACCACCCAGCTACAGGCGGGCGGCGACGTGAAGCTGCTGGCGGAAACCACCACCAACACCACGCACCTGAAAGCGAACAGCAGTACCTCGTCGGTGCGTAATACCCGTCAGGAAGATCGCCTGCTGCTCAGCACCCTGAGCGGTGACCAGGGCGTGACGCTGGTGGCCGGTAACACCCTGCGGATGGAAGGCGCGCAGGTGGACAGCAAGCAAGGCAGCATCGGCGTGAGCGCGCAGGACGTGATCATCAAAGACGCGCGTCAGGTGGTGATCGACCAGGACAGCGAGAACAAACGCAAAGGCAAAACCAAAAGCCAGCGTGAGATGGAGACGGTGCGCGACAGCGGCATCGGCAGCACCCTCAGCGGCGAGAAAGGCGTGACAGTGATCGCCCGAGAAAATGATATCGCGATTGCGGGCAGCACCCTGCACAGTGAGGCGGGTGCCATTGCGTTGCAGGCGAAACAGGACGTGGTGATGAGCAGCGCCACCGACCGTGAATCGCAGTTCTCGGAAGAGCGGAGTGTGAGGAAAAAGTTCCTGTCGAAAAAAACCACCCGTACGGTAAAAGACGACCGTTCAACGCTGGAACAGGGTTCACTGCTCAGCGGCGAAAGTGTCACTATCAACGCCGGACGCGATCTGGCGGTGACCGGTTCCGCGATTGCTGCGGATAACGATGTCACCCTCGTCGCGGGCAACAACGTGAATATCACCGCGGCGACGGAGACGGAATCGCACTATCTGCTGGAAGAGAAGAAAAAGAAAGGGCTGCTGGGCAGCGGGGGTATCGGTTTTACTATTGGCAGCCAGTCCACGCGCCATCAGATAGATGAGAAGGGCACCACGCAGAGCCAGAGCGTCAGCACCGTGGGCAGCCGCCAGGGCAGTGTCAGCATCACCGCAGGCAACCGGGCGCATATCGGCGGTGCTGACGTGGTGGCGGGCAAAGATATTGCCATCACCGGCGACAGCGTACAGATAGACCCGGGCTATGATAAACGCAGCCGCACCGAGACCTTTGAGTCGAAGCAGAGCGGCTTTACCCTGGCGCTTTCCGGTGCGGTGGGCAGCGCGCTGAATACCGCGGTCAGCACCGCGCAGCAGGCGAGGAAAGAGGGCGACGGGCGATTACAGGCGCTGCAGGGAACGAAAGCGGTGCTGTCCGGGGTGCAGGGTGCGCAGGGCTGGGATCATGACAATGCTGTAACGGAAGCGGCCGATGCAAAAAATGCAGCAAATGGCGTGGAGAAAGGCGCCGATGGGGCAGAAAAAGGCGCGACCAACACGGTGGGGGTGAATCTCTCTTATGGCAGCCAGTCGTCGAAAAGCGAGACGACCATCAAAAGCAGCCAGTCGCAGGGTAGTACCCTGAACGCCGGGCAGAACCTGTCGATCACCGCCACTGGCAAAGGTAAAGGACCTGACAGCGGCGATATCAGCATCGCAGGTAGCCAGCTTAAGGCGGGTAAAGATCTGTCGCTGGACGCCAGCCGCGATATCCATCTGGTGTCGGCGCAGAATACTGAAAGCACCGACGGTAAAAACAGCAGTAAAGGCGGCAGCGTTGGTATCGGGATCGGAGTAGGCTCTGGCGGCTGGGGCATCAGCGTATCGGCGAGCGTCAATGCCGGTAAAGGCCATGAGAAAGGGAAGGGCCTGACGCATAATGAAACCACCCTGGATGCGGGCAGCGCGGTCAGCCTGACCAGCGGGCGCGACACCACGCTGAAAGGCGCGCAGGTCAGCGGTGAAACCGTGACCGCTGACGTCGGACGTAACCTGACGCTTGCCTCGCAGCAGGACAGTGACCGCTACGATGCAAAGCAGCAGAATGTCAGTGCGGGTGGGAGCTTCACCTTTGGATCCATGACAGGATCGGTGAATATCAACGCCAACCGCGACAAGATGAACAGTGATTTTGACTCGGTGAAGGAGCAGACCGGGCTGTTTGCCGGCAGCGGCGGCTATGATATTAAAGTGGGTGAGCACACGCAGCTGGACGGGGCGGTTATCGCCTCAACGGCAACAGCGGATAAAAACAGCCTTGATACCGGGACGCTGGGCTGGTCAGATATTCATAATCAGGCTGATTACAAAACCGGGCATCAGAGCGCGGGCTTTAACAGCGGTGGGCCAATAGGGGCCAACCTTTTAAGCAACGTCAGCGCCCTGCCGATATCGGGTTCCGGTAGCCAGGGGCACGCGGAGGGGGCCACCAAAGCGGCGGTGAGCGAAGGCAGCATCACCGTGCGTGATACGGCGAAGCAGCAGCAGGACGTCAGCACCCTGAATCGCGATACAGAGCATGCCAACGACGGCAGCATCACCCCGATCTTTAA